>JAYNJW010000007.1:65786-70464 GCA_038110535.1 Opitutia bacterium
TTTTCAAAAGTGATGGTGGAAACATCATTGGGTGCTCGCTCTGCAATGATCGATCTCATTTTTTCCACATTTGCATTGAAGGATTGAGCATCTTCTGCTCGATAGGCTTGGGCTAAATTTTGGTAATGATCGATAAGGGGATCGATTCCTTTTCGGAGTTTGATTGCCTCGGCATACTGGGCCGCAAACAAGGCAGTTGTGTCCATCTTCAGGTTTTGACGAATGCTGGCGATTTTTCCTGACAGTTCAGTATCGGGCGAGGACACAAGTGCCTGTACAGTTGAGATAAATCGGGCAGGTTCGATGGTTGATTTTTCTTTGGAGTCCAATGGTTCGGTTCCGACGAGGGATTCACCAATTTTTCTCCATTTTCCACCGGATTCTCCAGGTTCGGGAGGAAGGGGGAAGAACTCGGCAAATAAATTGTAACGGGCGTAATAATCGATGAAGTACATCAGGGGTCCGAGCACTTCACTGTTTCCCATCTTGATCCCCTGTGGATTATCCGCAATGGCGGAGGTGAGTTCACGAAAACGGCGATATTCATCAGATTGCGAACGGTCTTTTTCCCTGTTAAAAAAAAGAGGTTCAAGCTTGCTGTGATCATGCACTGAGGAAGAAGGTGCATGCGGGGGGGGGGTCAGGGTGGTCTTTAGATTTCGATAAAGAACAAGTCCGTGGTAAAGCTCGATGATATTTTGGTGAAAATAATTTCGGTGTTCGCGCTCAAGTTTTCCAGCCTCTTGAGCACTTCTTTCAATCTCCTCCACATGGGGCTCAATTTCTTGGTAGGAAAAATATTTTCCGTCCTTGGCGATTTTTTTGCCAATCACACCAAGTACTTGGTCGTGATCGATGAGGAAAGTTTTTAATTTGTCTGCCCGTTCGGGAGCAAACAATACTTCGGCTAGCCATTTAACAGCAGGTACCTCTGAACCATTAGCATCCAATGCGGTGCGCTTATTGCGAAGCACCAAAAGAGTATTGCGGGCAACACTGTCTATTGGTTTTACCCGGCCTCCTCGAAGTACGGGAATACGGGAAAAGGCATCCAAGTTGATTGATTCATCCCCCGTGACTGGTTCGCCCTTAAAAAAGTCAAAGAGGGAGAGAGCAGTGTATTTGTTGGGGAAAAAGACAAAATATATCCCGCTGAGGACCAGCACAAAACTTAGGATTCGTAAACGCATGGATTTTTTATTTTCCTTCATGCCGCACTCCTTGGCGGGCCAGCATTTTTGTTCAGAAAGCGGGCGAGGTGAAAACTGAACTGCCAGAGCAATCCAATAGATACCAGAATGCAGGCAATGTAGGGAACCAGCCAGCTTGGGTTGCGTACCACTTGAAAAACAGTGTAATCTGCTGCCTTGTTCATTTGGTACTGATAAAAGGTTTTGCCCTCATGACGCAGGGGAGTGTTCATGTAGACTAGGGCCCTTCTGGTTTGGTTTTGTTCCATTTTCAATAAAATCTCGCTTTCAAAATTAAAGGGTATGTCCGTGCCCTGATAAAATTCATTGGCAATCCCGAGCAGTTCGATGGAGTATGGAAGGTACTCCCGTTGGGGCCGTAAGGTTGCTCCCCATAACCTGCCGCCTTGCCGGATTGGTTGAAAGGCAAGGTCTCCCATCTTCGGATTGATTTGTGCCCACCAATGATTCCCGGCCGGGTGAGAAATGGCTGCCCATATTCCCATACTTTCCGAACCGTCCAAAAGTTCAAAAATAACATACCCGAAGTTCATTCCCTCACTGCTGAAATCTTCCGGTTTTGGTTGGATTTCCAGGTTTACGGAGGGAATGACCCCACGGTTGACCTGAGCGGTCAGTCCGCTTGGTTGCTTGGCTGGGGGTAGGGCATTGAATTCACAATTCGGTCCGAAGTCCAAAATGCGCACCTTAAAGGGCAGGTCCTTGGAATAGTGCATGCCTCCCTTTTCGAGTAAATCCTGAGGCACGGCGACCACCTGTTCGGTATCCGGGTTGGTTACATCAATGAAGGCAAGTTCTACCCCATGGAATCGCTCAAGATAACTCTTGGACTCCCCTTTATTAATTTGCATGCGCGATTCCTCCTGCATTGCCTGCGTGGCAAGCTGGCCGATCAATAGCATAATGATGCCCAGATGAATCAATTGAATGCCCATTTTTTTTCCCGTCCATTGGAAACGGGTAATAAAGGCGGCAACTAAATTGAGGATGAGCAAACCTCCCAGTAAATAGCCTCCCGGTATGGGAATGGGCAGAGGGTTGAGCAATTCACCACCCCAGAATTGTTCGGGGTAGTGCCAGACACCATAGAGTGACTCGAAGAATTCCGCCTGAGCACCGCGAATGCCTACCCGTACTTGTTCGAGGGTGGCTACAAAGATGAGGACCATGGAAAAACTAAGCAGAGTAAGGGTTATCCGAAGGTCCGCCAGTGGGATCAACCAGGCAAATTTTTTTCGGCGCTGACTGAGCGATATGGGGCTTTTTTTCTTTTCTGACATCTGCGTAAATTCAGGTTAATGATCGCCCAGGCAGAAGGAATCAATCAATCCGAGAAAATTTTCTTTCTCGGTGCGAGCGAGGCCCACATCTCCCATGAGCTTAAGAAACCAAGATCTTCCCTCATGATAAAGAATGGCGGCATATAGCGCCTGTTCGTCCGATTCCGCCATCACCAATTTCGCGGGTTTCTCATCAATGGTACGATCGGACAAATACTGGGCAAGACCGGTCTCATCGGTTGGGTTCATTCCCACCTGTCCGAGCCAGCGGTTAACATTGGCCAGAATACCGCCCACCTCTCCCGGGAATGAAGTGATGGAAAAATCCAGCAATTCTCCTGATTGGTTGGAGACCGCATAGTTGCCAATTCTCATCTGGGTGGATGGTTTTTGCTCCCAATGATCGGGGGCTTTCCAGGTTGGCTGGTGTCCATGTGCCTGTGATGGTGCGGGGGGCAGATTTGGTGCGATTGCCCGGACTGGTGCTTTGCCTGCTCGAAGGGTGGTCGAACCGAGGAAGCCATAAAAATTGTCTATTTGCTGATCAATCAATTGACGGTCTGCGATAAAGGGAAATAACCAAGTCTGTGTATTTTGCCGGTGAATGGCGAGTAGTGCATTGCGGGGAGACTGATCATTTCCTGACTTATCTTCCAAGCGGATCAATTCGAATAAACGTTTACCAAATGACTTTGGTTCAATCAACGATTGCACACCCGATTCATTGTAGTCGGGATGCCCAAGTTCGCGGGCGAACATATTGACAATGCTGGTGGTCTCGACCGTATCACGAAAGGGCATCACTCCTATTCTTCCCTGGGGGCCCTGCTTGGTTTTAACATGAAAGGAACCAGCCATCATCCCTCCCATTCCTGGGTTTTCTCCCCATGCTTCGGGCAGTTGCCATGCCACCACAGGTCCTTCAAAATGATTCGGTGCGGTGTAAGAACGAACCTCTGCATCCTCTCCGCAGGAGATAAGCATGCCCAGACTGGCAAGTACCAACAGGCTGCTGGGTTTAACAGAAGTTTTTGTAACACGGATCATTACTTATTCAGGATAGCAAGGGGTCAGATACAGGCAACCCGAAGAGGGATAGTTTTATGCATTACATTTGAAGAGGACCACATCCCCATCCGCAAAAATATACTCTTTCCCCTCCAGCCTTAATTTACCCGCATCCCTAGCGGCTGCCATGCTACCTGCCTCGATCAAATCTGAGTATGATACGACTTCTGCTTTGATAAATTTCTTTTCAAAATCGGTATGGATCACCCCTGCACACTGGGGAGCATTCATGCCCTTGCGAAAGGTCCATGCCCGTGCCTCCTTTTCTCCGGCAGTTAAAAAACTGGCCAGCCCGAGCAAATCGTAGGTTGCCTGGATGAGCGAGGTTACCCCTGAGTCTGCCACGCCCATGGCTTCCAGATATTCCCGGGCCTCTTCATCTTCCAGTTCGGACAATTCCTCCTCCATCTTGGCGGATATGGCACAACAGGCAGCATCCTGCTGGGAGGCTGCCCATTGCCTGAAGGCGGAGAAGCGCGGATTGCTGGCAGGGTTTGCAATTTCTTCCTCTTTTAGGTTACAGGCATATAGCATTGGTTTGGAGCTTAGCAGATGAAAAGTTTTCAGTCTTACCGCTTCATCCTCATCCATGGGTAATAGGTTGGCTGGTTTCCCCTCATCCAAGTGTGGGATCAGTTTTTCGAGCAAGGCCACATTTGCAGCTGCATCTTTGTCCTGCCCCCGGGCCTTTTTCTGATTTTTTTGTAACTGACTGGCCACGGACTCAGCATCGGCAAGGACCAGTTCGGTCATGATTACTTCGGCATCGGCAATCGGGTCCACTCGTCCCATATTATGAATCACATCCTCATCCTCAAAGCAACGGACCACATGAACAATTGCGTCCACCTCCCGCACATTGGCGAGAAACTTATTGCCCAGTCCCTCTCCCTTGCTTGCTCCGGCAACCAGACCGGCAATGTCCACCATCTCGATAGCTGCAGGGATCATGGTGGTAGTATTGACCAACTTGGCCAAAGGGCTAAGGCGGGCATCGGGCACCTGGACCACTCCCACATTTGGATCAATGGTGCAGAATGGATAGTTGGCCGCCTCCGCCTTGCGGGTTTTGGTCAGGGCATTAAACAGTGTGCTTTTGCCCACATTGGGCAGTCCTAC
>JAYNJW010000008.1:0-67379 GCA_038110535.1 Opitutia bacterium
AAGACTTCATCCGGATGCAGGTACGGGATGAAGTGATTGAGATTTTGCCAGACTTGTCTGGATTGAGTGATTATGTTGATAAATCAAGTTTCTTCACTTACGGCGAGAGAGTTCAGGTAATAAAGGAATTAATCCAGTTCAACAGATCTAAAACTCTTAACAAAATTCTTCAGTTTGATTTTTCTTATTAAATCGGTTTCCATAGTCCCGTGATTATTTTTTCCCGCTCATCATCCGTTTTTTTGGCCTTATCCTTGTGGGTCCCTTTGGGTGCCCAAAGTAAAGATAGTGCACCTGTTTCCGAACTGCAAAGAAGGTTCCTGCAGATGGAACAACGGGCTCTTGATCTTTCCCAGAGACTCAGCGAAATGTCGGGGACCGAGCCCATTCAGTTAATTGATCGGAATGAATCCCTCGAGCCAGCGGAACTGGAAACCGATGCCCAGCAGTCCTACGACGAATTACCAGGGCCAATGGTGGAGCCCTTGCCTCTGCCCGATGCACCAATTATAGAAGAAACACCTGTTGTGTATCAGTCCGAAGTCATGCGGGTGGCACCTACAACTCAGCAACGAAAGGGCGATTACTACTTGATGCCAATTATTGGCTTTAGTTTTACATCAACTACAAACTACAACTTTGACTACTCTGGAAGTAGCTTAGAGGACGATTTAGATGGGAAATGGGGTAATTCAATAGGTATTTGTGCGGGAAGAAGATGGGACAACTGGGTTGCAACTATAAATACTTCATATCAGTTCCAGGAATACGACAACAACTCTTTTAGGAATGCTACGGCTAATAGGATTGATGCCGAGGGGTATGAGGAATCATTTTCAATTTCTATAAGCGGCGGATATTCGGTACCCATCACAAGTGCACTATCTCATAATGGAACTCTGGGTGGAGGAATCGCATACCGAAAAAATACCTTTGATGCGACAGCTATTACACCAACTGGCACTATTGTGCCTTTAGATCCGAGACATGACACTTCGGTTGTTTTCACCTATAACTTTTCAATGGGGTTAGAATATATGTTTTCCCAGAATTATTCTGCCCGGTTGGGGTATCGCTTGCTTGGGCTGACTTCCAACGAATCTTTTGATGGTTCTTTTCAGCACCTGATCGAGCTGGGAGTGGGGGCAAATTTCTAGTTTTCTTCTCACGTCAATTTCATTCCCTTGACGAATTCCCCGCTTGGGGATTGCCTGTTTGCTTACTTTGATGAGCACGGACACGCCCATGATGAAACAGTACCGGGAGGCAAGGCAAAGCCTCGAGGACGATACTTTGCTGCTCTTTCGTCTGGGCGATTTCTATGAGATGTTCGAAAAAGATGCGGAGCAGGGGGCCGCACTGCTCGGGATCACCCTGACCAAGCGGCACGATATGCCCATGGCGGGCATTCCCTCCCATGCGGCCGAGTCGTACCTGAGCAAACTGCTCGCTCAAGGAAAAAAGGTGGCGATTTGCGATCAGTTGGAACCCCCCAAGCCAGGCAAATTGGTCAAAAGGGGCATTACCCGTATTCTTACTCCAGGTACTGTGTTGGAAGACCGGCAGTTGGAGGCTTCACACAATCATTTTCTGCTCGCCCTCGATCTTGACAAGAAGGGTGCGCGTGCTGCTTGGTTGGATCTTTCCACTGGTAAATTTGCCCTGTCCAGCCAAGTCAATCCCGGGGATTTGTTTTCAGTCCTTCACTCCCTTTCTCCACGGGAGGTACTGATGGCTGAGAGCCTGGGGCATAGGCTGGAAATGATGGAAAATGGAAAGGTCCTGGCTGATGATATCGACCGGGCATTGGGAGATATCACCCGTACGGAGCGACCAGACTTTGACTTTGATCAACGCTCGGGTGCCCGTGAAGTGATGGAAAGCCTGGGGGTGATGAACTTGGAGGGATTTGGGATTGATTTGGAGCATCCCGGGTTAGGGCCCGCCGGGGCAGTTCTGGTCTATGCCCAGGATGTACTCAAGGGGAAACCGGGCAACCTGAACCGCATCGAGGAATACCGGGCGGGAGCCGCTCTTCTCCTGGACCCTGCCACACAGAGGAACCTGGAAGTCTTTCGAACCTCTGCCCAGTCCCGTAAGGGATCCCTGCTTGACTGTATGGACCAGACGGTGAGCCCGGCTGGTGCCCGCTTGGTGGAGAGCTTCCTCGCCCGTCCCGAGCGGGACCTTGTGGAGATTGAACGCCGGCAGGCATGTGTGCTGGAATTTTCCAGTTCGCCGAGAGTAGTAGAGGAGGTGCGTGAAATCTTGAGGCGTGGGGCCGATCTCGAAAGAATCCTTGGACGATTGCGCAACCGGGTGGTGAGACCCCGTGAGCTTGGAGGGTTGCGGGCAACAGTGCGCGGATTGCCCGCCATTCGCCAGTCGCTCACCGGTTTGGGAGAGAGCTATCCTGCCATTCAGAAGTTGGCCGAACGGATCGAATTGTTTGAAGACCTGACCGATCTGCTCAACCGGGCACTGGAGGAGGAATTGCCCGCGGAGATCAAGCTGGATGTCAAGGGAGAGGGCGGACGGGTGATCCGGGCTGGATATAATGAGGAATTTGATCAACTGCGCGAACTCGCCGGTGGGGGGAAGCGCTGGATTCTGGAGCTCGAGTCTGCGGAGCGTGAAAAGACGGGAATCTCCAACCTCAAGGTAAAGTATAACGGGGCATTTGGATATTTCATTGAAGTGACCAAGGCGAACCTGCACCTCGTGCCTGAGCACTATGTCCGCAAGCAAACCATGACCAATGCCGAACGGTTCTACACCGATGAACTCCGCACCAAGGAGAAGGAAATCCTTAACGCCGAGGAGCAGACCGTGGCCAAGGAGCAGGAACTGTTTGAGAAGGTGGTAATGCAGGCACTCGAACATGCCGATCAGCTGGCCAAGGTCGCCCGGGTGCTCGCGGAGGTGGATGTTTTTTCCTCCTGGGGGGCGATCCTTCGTGACCGGGACTATTGCATCCCCCAAGTGTTGGATGGTTCACAGGAGTTATATATTGAGCAGGGACGTCATCCGGTGGTGGAAATGGTGCTCAAGCAGGAGAGTCTAGGACTCGCAGGGACTCATGCCTTCGTTCCCAATGATACCAGCTTGTCTTCCTCCGAGGAACAACTCTGCCTGATCACAGGGCCGAACATGGCTGGTAAATCGACCTATATCAGGCAGGTCGCTCTGATCACCCTGATGGCTCAGGTAGGGTCGGGTGTGCCCGCCAAGTCCTGCAGGCTGGGGTTGGTGGACCGTATCTTTTCCCGGGTGGGGGCGGGGGATGAATTGGCCCGGGGAAATTCCACCTTCATGGTGGAAATGAATGAGACCGCAAACATTCTCAACAACTGCACCACGAACAGCCTGATTGTGCTAGATGAGATTGGCCGGGGGACCAGCACCTATGATGGGTTGAGTATTGCCTGGGCGGTGGTGGAACATTTGCACGGAAAAGGAGGGGAGGGGCCCAAAACCTTGTTTGCCACCCATTACCACGAACTTACCCGGCTGGCAGAGAATCTTCCCCGCCTCAAGAACTATTCGGTCGCGGTAAAGGAATGGAATGATGAAATCATCTTTGTCCGCCAGGTTACCCCAGGGGCATCGGAACGTTCCTTTGGTATACAGGTTGCCAGACTGGCAGGACTGCCCGATGGGGTGGTGGAGCGGGCCAAGCAAATCCTTGGCAGCTTGGAGGAAACGGATGCCGTCCATTCTCCAACCTCAGAAAATGAGGAATTTAGTGAATCAGCAGAAGTACCCCAGTCTCCTGTTTTGGAGGAACCAGCAAGAAAGCCTAAGCGGATTGCCCCCCGGGTGGACCCATCCCAACTGGAATTGTTTTGAACGAATCCCTCTATTTTGAGGAGTACGGCCAGTCTGGTTATCCCGTCCTTATTTTCTTACACGGTCTGCTTGGATCTTCCCGAAATTGGAGATCGGTGGCCAAAGCACTTTCGAAGGAATATAAGATTTATGCCTTGGATTTACCGGAGCATGGAAATTCTCCTCATTCAAGCTCCACCAACCTCAGAGAAATGAGCCAAAGGGTTGGCGAGTGGATTTGTAGTAATGTAGAGGGAGACTACATATTGTGCGGGCATAGCCTCGGCGGTAAAGTTGCGATGGGTAATGCCTGCCAAGAACCGCAGAGAATGAAAGGACTGGTGGTCGTCGATATTGCCCCAAGGGATTATCCTCCTGAACACCATTTGCCCATCCTGAATGCCTTGCTAAACCTTGATTTTACTTCCTTAAAATCGAGAAAAGAAGCAGACGAAAAACTAAGTGGGAGTATACCAAACTGGGCATTCAGGCAATTTCTACTAACGAACCTTGTTGAGGTGGGTGGTACTTGGAAATGGCGGGCCAATCTGCCGGTCTTGCATGCATCCATGCCTCAGCTTTCGCGTAATCCTCTAGCTTCTGAAGATTCATACGAAGGACCAACCTTATTTATTCGTGGAGGGAAGTCCGGATATTTGAGGAGCGAACATTTTCCATTGGTAAAGGAGGCTTTTTCTAATGCAGAAATTGTGACGCTAGCGGAAGCAGGGCACGATGTACATGTGGAGGACAAGGATGGTTTTCTTAAATATCTGAAGGAATTTCTTCAGAATATATTTTGATCTTTAGCAACTCCAACCGTCTAACCTCAGGTTATTTAAATCCAAAAAAAAGACTCATGGTTGCCCATGAGCCTTTTTAAAAGGGGTATATTGATCAGATAATCAGATCGCAGCTTTGAGCTTTGCTCCAGCCTTGAACTTCACACTCTTGGACGCCTTGATCTTGATTTTTTCGCCAGTTTGGGGATTGATTCCCTTACGGGCTGCACGCTTGACCACGGAAAAGGTGCCGAAACCGATGATTTGAACGGATTCTTTCTTTACAGCCTTGGTGATTGCATTGAGTACTGCATTAAGAGCAGCGTCTGCAGCGGCTTTGGAAGTATCCTTGCCCAAGTTTTTTTGTACGGCTTCTACGAGTTGACCTTTATTCATATTGATTTCCTTTTGTTTATAAGGGTTATTTACTAGGTTTGTAAGCTTCTAGCTCGGCATTTTCCTGCGTTCGGTCAAACATTTTTTCGCAAAAACCCCATTTTTCTGCGGATTTCGGCCGATTTTAGGAAAAATTCGGCTTATCTTTGGGCTTCAGCTCTCCTTTGGCACCACAGGAAACAGTCTGTAAAAGTTTTCCAAGTTCTTCCAAAAAGGAAGATTTATTCTGCTTTTCCAATTGGATTGCCCGCTTGACTAATTGCTGAGCCATTATCCGGGCTTGTGCCTTCGAAGAGCCGAGGTTTTCCATAGCCTGACCAACTTGTTCGATCGCTTGTTGGTGTTCCTTCATCAGATGAGTGGATGGATGGATTGTCCGGTTGCCTCAATCAGCACCCCTTGGTTTTGCAATGTATGTACCGCATTTTCATGAAGGACTGCAGCTCCGATCCATTGTTTCTGGTCAGGCAAAACGAACTGACTTTTCAGGCTGCCCACCTTTTTACCATTAGCGAACAAGGCAGTTGGAAGATTCCCCGTTACGGAACCCCGACCCGTGATCGCGAAAGCCTGCTTTCTGACATTGCCCATAGCATGAATACGGGCCATGACCTCCTGCCCCAGATAACACCCTTTATTGAAATCAACGAAGGACTTGTGCAAACCTCCCTCCTGGGGAAATTCATCCTCTCCGATTTCCCGTCCGGGCAGAAATAATTCTTGTTGCAGTCGCAATCGTTGGAGTTCGCTCGGGTGAGGGGATGGAAAAGCAGAAGCCCATGGGGTCGTGCAGTTCTGGGGTAACACAATGGAAAGAGCGGAGGGGGGCACCAGTGGGCCAAGGTATGCCCATCCATCCTCAAAGGCATGAGCATGGCCTGGAGGGACTGAGGCGATACCTATTGCTTGGCACGCTTTCTCCACCGAGTCCGGGTGGTAGATGACCATTTCTTTCCAGTCTTCGGTGACGGTTGCAAACTCCACTTCATCCGCGACCACATTTTGTTCGAGCAAATTAATCACAGTTTGCGAAGGTGCATCTTTGCAAAACAATAAAAATTCATCTTCGTTGAGGCAGATAATTTGAGCACCAAACAAGACCTTGCCTTTCAGGCTTAAACGAAGACCCATGCGGGTCCTGCCCGCAGGAAGTTTATGCAAGTCTATGGTTAACTGGCTTTGTAAATAGGGCAGGGCATCTTCCCCTGATACTCGTACCAGACCAGAGATAGGAGATTCAAAGAGTTGAATGGACATGCTACCTTGCTAAAAGTTTGTCTTGTTCATGCAAGCTTAGGTTCTATGGTATATGGGCTGTGCAACAAGTAACCAATCTCAGAATAACGGACTCCGTCCCTTTGCCTTCGCCCGTGGAAATGGTCGATGCGATTCCCCGATCCAGTAAGCAACTGGATGTGGTGTCTCAATCCCGGCAAGCACTCCACCAAATTATTCATGGTCAGGACCGCCGTTTAATTGGTGTGGTCGGTCCGTGTTCCATTCACGATTTAAAGGCTTGCCGAGAATATGCGGAAAAATTTGCCAGACTTTCCCAAGAGCTTGAAGAACGTCTCTTATTGTTGATGCGGGTGTATTTTGAAAAACCACGCACCACCGTTGGCTGGAAGGGCCTGATTATGGATCCGCAATTGAATGGCACCTGCGATATTCCATCGGGTTTGCGCATGGCCCGGACCTTTCTTGGAGAAGTGCTGGACCTTGGTATTCCCACTGCGACGGAACTGCTCGATCCGATTACCCCTCAATACCTGGCTGACTCGCTTTGTTGGGCCGCCATAGGTGCCCGTACATCTGAATCGCAAACCCATAGGCAAATGGCATCGGGTTTGTCCATGCCAGTAGGTTTTAAGAATGCGACCAGTGGCGATTTGAAAGCCGCGGTGAACGGTATTATTGCGGCCACCCAAAGTCAGACCTTTCTTGGCATCACCGAAGATGGTCGAGCCTCTGCAGTAACTACCGGTGGAAATCCCGATTGTCAGATCATTCTTCGCGGTGGAACTGCTGGGCCAAATTTTACCTCAGAATATGTTCAGCAGGCAGAGAAGTATCTCAGCCCACTGGAAGCTCCCTGTTCGCTGATGATCGATTGTAGCCATGCAAATAGCGGGAAAGATCCATCGCAGCAGCCTGAGGTTCTGGATGCTGTGCTTGCCCAGGTAGCGGGAGGGGCGGAGGTAGTGCATGCATTTATGCTGGAAAGTCATTTGCATGCGGGCAGCCAGTCTTTTCCCCGTCCTTTAAATGACTTGGCCTATGGGGTTTCCATCACCGATGGATGCATCGATTGGCAAACGACCGAAGCTTGCCTCCGCCGTGCTGCTGAGGTAGTAGACAAGGCTCGTTTTTCTTAGCTACGAACCAATTTTATAAATCTAACATTAATCTAATAATGAACGACAAAACCCCCATTCGTGTGGCCGTGACCGGTGCTGCTGGTCAAATTGGCTACTCTCTTCTTTTCCGTATCGCCTCCGGCGGCTTATTCGGCCCCGATCAACCGGTTGCTCTCAACCTGATTGAGATTGAGCCAGGCATGAAGGCTCTCGAGGGTGTCTGTATGGAGTTGGACGACTGTGCGTTTCCCTTGCTCAAGGATATTCGCCCGACCTGTGATCTTGATGCTGGTTTTGATAGTGCTAACTGGGCCTTGCTTGTTGGAAGTGTACCCCGAAAAGCGGGGATGGAACGGGGTGATCTTCTTGGAATTAACGGAAAGATTTTTACCGGACAGGGTCAAGCCATTGCCAAGAATGCCGCTTCCGATGTGCGGGTGCTGGTGGTGGGTAATCCATGCAACACCAATTGTTTAATCGCGATGAACAATGCACCAGATGTTCCCCGTGACCGTTGGTTTGCCATGACCCGACTGGACGAGAACCGGGCAGCAGCCCAGCTCGCGGCCAAGGCAGGCAAACAGGTTTCTGAAGTCTCCAATGTTACCATTTGGGGTAATCACTCCGCCACCCAGTATCCTGATTATTACAATGCAAAAATTGGTGGTGTTTCAGCCCCTGAAGTCATCTCTGATGACACCTGGGCACATGCAGACTTTATTCCAACCGTGCAGCAACGCGGTGCTGCAATCATTCAGGCACGGGGTGCATCTTCGGCTGCTTCTGCTGCCAATGCGGCGATCGATACCGTCAAATCTCTTACCACTCCAACTCCGGAGGGAGATTGGAACAGCGTGTGTGTGGCGTCTGACGGCAGCTATGGAACCAAGGAAGGTTTGATTACTTCTTTCCCCATCCGTTCAGACGGTCAGAACTGGGAAATAGTACAGGATTTACCTATCAATGAATTTGCCAGGGAAAAGATTGATGCCTCGGTTAATGAACTTGCCGAAGAGCGTGAATTGGTAAGCGATCTCTTGCCTAGCTGATTTCAATTTAACGAACATACTAAATTGGCTAGACCTTGAGGCTTAAATTAGTATATATAAATAAATATACAAAATAATTTGAAGTTATCATTTATATAAGGTATAATTATGGATGAAAAAATATAATAATACCTTTGATCTGACAGATTCCTTTCTCCGCGTTTTCGGAATTATTGGCTTTTTTGCGGCTGTATTTTTCGGATTTGTGGTTGCCGGGGGAAATGTCATCACCCTTGTCCATCCAGCCGAAATGATCATCGTAGTAGGCACTATATTTTTTGGACTTTTGTGCACCCATCGCTCAAAATTTCTAGCCTACCTGCCGAAGGCATTACTTGCCCTTATCCGAAAACCGGTTCCCAATCGCGAGTATTGCCAAATATCCGATAATGCCAGGGGCTATGCCGCAGCAGGAGGTGGCATGGCCGTCATTCTCAGTCTTATATGTACGATGAGCAACCTAGATAACCCCGAGTCAGTGGGCTTGCGGGTAGCTGCAGCTATGGGTGGAGTCTTCCTGGCGATGCTTCTTTCTCAAGGACTTTTTGTCTATTTACGATACAGCTTTTCCGAAAATGCTAACAACTAGGGATTCAGTCTAATGCACTTAATAAGTCTTGTCTGGTTTCTTCTATTCTGCCCATTCCTTTTTATCTTTCTTCTCAGGTTGGGGAATTGCGTTGGTTATGACGCTTGTCCGTTTTGCGATGCAAAAAGGAAGCGGGAAGATATGAAATGTAAAAAATGTGGATTTGAATTTATGGAAAAGTCAACAGGACCATTTCCCTGGATTTTGGCAGGAGGGGCTCTTCTTTGTATTCTCTCCCTCGTCATTTGGATTGAGAGTCAGCAGTATCTTTGATCTGAGAGTGGGCTTACTTCTCTAAGCGATGTTCGTACATACGGACATCGTGATACTTGCCAAATTTGTAACCACCCTCGTGGAGAAGCCCGGCTACCTGAAATCCCATTTTTTCATGAAGGTTTTCGGAACCTGGGTTGGGTAAAACCACGAGACCGTATATCCGATGAACTTCCTCGGTGTTCCTTAGGTTGTCTATTAATTCTGCATACAGTTTCTCTCCAATTCCTTTTCCGGTATGCTCGGGGTTTAGATAGATGCTGCTCATTACGGAGGGAGCATAAGCAGGCCTTTGGTGAAAGCGTAGGCTGGCGGCATATCCGATGACTTTTTCTGCCTCTTCTGCCACAAACAACTGATAACGTCCCTTCTCGGAAAACTGGGTAAACCAAGTCTTTCGGTTTTCCAAAGATAATTCCACCATTTCGAAAGTCACCACAGTGTTAAGAATGTAGTGATTGAGAATATCCCTCAGGGCGGGCAAATCGGACTCTCGTCCTCTACGGATCAATGCATCCATATAAAGTGTTAAGCAGTTTTCAAAGGTGGTACCCGGAGAGGGGGTCGAACCCTCACTCCCTCGCGGGAACTGGATTTTGAATCCAGCGCGTCTACCAATTCCGCCATCCGGGCATCCAGAGAATAGTGACTTATTGGCGATTTCTCGAAGTTTTGCAACCTTGTAGTTTTAGGCTCTTTAGGGCTAAATTTTTCTAATAATTGCCAAAAGAGGTATCTTTTGAGTCCGTTTTGCTAATAAAAAATAACAAAACTTTTCCCAATACAATTTCTTGCTATAAGTAATCTCACCCAAAAGGGTTACCCCAACGCTTTTCTTGACTCTCCCCAAAGCCCTGTACAGGTTGAACTATTATAATACCAAAATATATGCAACTAGCCAGACTCTAAGTTCCACTTTGCAGATCAATTTGACACATCTACCATGAAAGCAAAAACAAGATTCCTTCTTCTCTTCTTTAGTGCGGCCTTTCCGCTCCTTGTTCTCGGTCAGCATCGCATGCCTCAGGACAGTTGGTATGTGGACCGAGAAATTCCCTTTCCGGCTATGCCCGGGCTTTATAATCCGCGCTCGTTGGTTATATCTGAATCCGGAGATATCTACATTGCCGAATGGTCAAGTCATCGAGTTTCCATATGGGGTGAGAATGGAAATTTTAAGGGGAGCTTCGGGCAATATGGAAATGCGGATGGGCAGTTTAACCATCCATCCTCCATTGCTCTTTCAGAAAATGAGATTTATGTTTGCAATTGGCACGGCCATAATGTGAAGGTTTTTAATTTGGAAGGAGAATTTTTACGAGCTTGGGGAAATTATGGCCAAGGGGAGGGCCAATTTTATCATCCGAGCGGCATTTGGGCCGATCAAAATGGAACGAATGGTGGAGAAATTTATGTTTCCGACCACAACAATCACCGGGTTCAAGTATTTGACGAAAATGGAACTTTCATCCGAACCTTTGGAAGCTACGGCGGTGGAGATGGGCAGTTAAATTACGCAAACGGTGTCGGTGTTGGACCTGATGGTATGGTTTATGTTTCTTCCAAGCACTCCAACAAAATTCAGGTTTTTTCAAAGGACGGAAATTTTTCCAGATCCTTCCAGACAAACGGATATCCCTGGCAAATGGATTTTTACCAAAACATGATAGCGGTTGCTATGGCAGACCATCATCGGGTGGAAGTCTTTGATTTGAATGGCACTTCACTCGGATATTTTGGACAATCGGGGTCAGCTGTTGGTCAGATTAATTATCCTACCAGTCTGGCATTCGATGCATCTGGCAGGTTGCAGGTTTGTGAGCAAAACACTCACCGGCTACAAACCTTTGAAACCAATGGAACAAGCTTGGGGACATTAGGTTTTTATGGGAGATCAGACTTCAGGCCATATGGATTGGAGGTAACGGAGGAAGAAACCTTTTTGGTGACGGATATCTCTGGGCACAGGGTGGCTGAAATTGATCAAAACGGTACCTTGGTCCGGATGATTGCGACCGAAGGAGATGGCGAGGGCCTGGTTTATTACCCCAGGGATGTTCACTTGGGCAGTAACGGAAGGATTTATGTCTGCGATACCAATCGCCACCGCATACAGGTCTTTGATCGAAACGGCACCTTTCACCATATGATCGGATCTCAAGGTTCAGCCAATGGACAGTTCAATCAGCCATGGGCCATTGTTTCTTCGGAGTCGGAACTCTTTGTTCTCGATCGATACAATCATAGGGTTCAAGCCTTCGACCTCAATGGGACTTATCTTCGATCCATTGGTGCATATGGCAATCTGGAGGGACAGTTTAGCAATCCAATGGACTTGGATTGGGACGATGAGGGAAATCTTGTCGTAGTTGATCATTCAAACAGAAGAATTGTTCATATGTCGACTGAGGGTGAGTTTGTCCGGCAGTATAACACCCCAAACTATGAGCATTTTGTCAGCAACCTCAATAGTGGCGTGTTGGTATTAACCAGGCACAATACTTTGGGAATTTACGATGTCGGAGGGTCTAGGTTGAAGGAGTGGTATGACGACCAATTGGATGAGGCGAAGGTTGCGTCACTTGAGGACGGTGGGTTTGTTCGCATTTCCAACTACAGTAAAACCTTGAAGCTTTATCGCTCAACCTTCCGAAATGTCCGCCTTGACCCCGATGATGGAATACCTTTCCCCGAAGTACTTTCTGTCAGCCAGAGGGAGGGGACGAATCTTCTTGATATAACCTATCAAATCAACGATGCCAACGACTCCACGGTTCACGCGGCCATGCTTGCCTTTGTTGATGGGGGGAACGATCTATCCAAAGTAATTGTTCCACGTAGCTTTAATGGTGGAATCTCTGGCAAACTCGATAACAATGTATCGACCAATCAGGAACACACCGTGGCTTGGAATGTTGGCGATGACTGGAATGTCGGATTTGGTGAGCTTCAGGTCGAGATTCTGGCCAAGGATAATCGCAACCTGCTCGACCTTCACTTCCTATCGCTTCCCGTGGGCGGGGATGGAAACGCGAGTGATCTGGTGATCAACCGGTCGCCCCTTACCGACGCCGATTTTCTTTCCGTTTGGTATTGGCTATTAGCCAGCGGAGATCCTGGAATCGAGTTATTGGGCTCATCCATTGTTCCAGCACTTGAAGGGCAGGCGCCCAGTTTCCAGCCTTCCGATCCCGGCAATCTTGTTGCCTGGTTGGATGCCAATGACCTGCAAGGCAATGGAGGGACCACAGCAAATGATACGGTAGTTACCGAATGGGGAAATAAAGCAGACGGGGCAAATCCTTTCACCCAAACCAATACCAGTAAGCAACCCGTGCTCCATTCCAATATTCTTAAGAGTAAGCCAGGGGTATTTTTTGATGACATTGATGACGGGATGTCATCAACCGTAGAAATTAATGCCTATCCCTACACGGTGGCGGTGCTTTTTAATTGCCTGAATACCTCTGGTGCTGGCAGGAGAGCAGTGCAAGGCTCCCAAAACTGGCTGATTGGTCCCTACGGAAACAATGTAGCTTTTCATCAGCCTTCGGGGGGGTGGGTGTCACACGGACGCGTACCTCTGGTGGCGGAAAAGTTTTATTTGGCGGTTGGAGTAACGACTGATCAGGAATCACGGTTTTATGTCAATGGAAAGGACGAGACCACGAACCAAGGGGCGAGGTACTGGCCAGGATCTTTGCACCTGGGGGCCAGCGGCGGTTCGGGCGAACGATTAAATGGTTACATCTGTGAAATGCTGGCTTATGACAAGGCACTTAGCTCTGCAGAGCTCGCTGATTTGAATGAGTACTTCTCTTACAAGTGGGGAATCCGCCAATCCTACGCGGACGGCAGTTCAACCACTGCTACCGGCCGATCCTATCTGCTTGGCAAAATGAACCTGAGGGAAGCCACCGCCGATGAGGTCCAGCGGGCCCGGGAAGGTGCCGTGTCGGGCAGCGTCAACCAATTTACTCCCAGTTTCCAAGTCGGGCCAAATGAACGGCCCCAACGGGTCAATGAATACGGCTTTGATACCAACACGAACAGCGGGATCTGGGTGGTACCAGCGGCGACCAATCCCTAGGTAATTGCAAGAGGATCAAACCTCCGCAGAGTCCACAGATGCTGAAACCGTTGTACCAATGACTTTTCCAATCTCTATCAATCGAGAACTTTTCTCCAGGATGGGATTGCTCTGTGCATTTCTGGTCGTCGTTCCATGTGCATGGGCCCAGTTTACCTTCGAACAAAAGTCCCAACCAGCTGGCATCTTTACGACGGTGTCCCAAACTTTTGAGGCTGATACTTTGGTATATTCTCAGTCGATCAACCTTGTTTCCGGTACCTATGTGTTTACCCATTGGGAATTAAATGATGTGCGGATGGACGACTCCGTGGGATCGGCCGTGACCAATTTAAAATTCAATATCGGTGAAAATACCGTGGCGGTCGCTCATTACCTTGATAAATCGTTAGATTCGGATGGGGACACAATTCCGGATTGGTACGAATTGCGATATTTGGGCAACCTCGATGGGAACCAATCGCATGACAATGATGGGGACGGCATATCTTTGCTCCAGGAGTATAGTTTCGATCTAAGTCCCAGTATTTCTGATCAATCCAAACCCGGGGGCATATCCCGTCGCCGTTCCCAAACTACCTTCGTAAATCTTGGTGGGGCCAGAAAACTTTCCATAAGTAGCGATCCCCGGGGCCTGTTGGCCTCTGAAATCACCTATCCGGAGGTTAACTCAACATTCGTTTCCACTAATTTATCCGGTGCGAATGGCAGTTATTATTTTTCCCACTGGGAAGTCAATGGTGTGCGTGTTGCCGATGAGGTGGGCATAGGACTGAGTAAGGTTGTTGAGGTCATGGATACCGATAAGCAGGTTGTGGCCAAGTATTTTGATCAGGATCAAGACGATGATTCCGATGGAATTCCTGACTGGTACGAATGGCACACCTTTGGAACCCTGAGCAACGACAAATCTTCCGATTCTGACAATGATTCGATCCTATTATCGGAAGAACGAAAATTTGGTCTCAATGCGGCTATTAGCGACTCGTTAAAACCCGGGGGGATATCACGTCGGCGTTCAGCAACGGTTGCGGTCAACCTAGGCGGGGCAACCCGGGTCAGGCTTTACAGTCAGCCCACCGGCTTGATCCCTTCCCAAACCCTCTTCCTCGAAAACAATTCCACTTTTTCCACCGAGACCCTCTCTGGCTTGTCGCACGGTTATTATTTTTCTCATTGGGAGGTAAACGGTCAGCGAATGGCTGATTCCACAGGAATTGGCTTGGGTGCCGCTCAGACCGTCCTGGATGCAAGTAAGGAAATCGTGGCAAAGTTTTACGATCAGGACGAAGATCTTGATGCCGACGATATTCCGGACTGGTTTGAATGGCAGCAATTCGGAACCCTTTCTTTTGGCGAAACATCCGATCCTGATGGGGATGGTATACCTATCCAAGTAGAGAGGGTTTTTGGAATGAGCAGCGTGATCGCCGACCAGCTTTCTCCGGGTGGTCTGTCGCGCCGAAGGTCCACTAGCACATCCTTTGTCTTTGACCCTGCGGGAGTAGTAGACAGTGATGGCGACGGGCTTTCGGACGACCTTGAAAATTCCTTGGGAACCAATCCAGAGCTCGCCGACACTGACGGTGATGGATATGACGATGCAGAAGAGTATGCACTAGGAACGGATCCCACCTCCGCCACATCTTTGCCCAACCAACCGCCATCCAACCTTGTACCGATCGATCAAGGTCTCACCATTCTTGAAAATCGTCCGGTTGGTACTGTCGTGACCCAGTTTCAAGCATCTGATGCGGATGGGGATCTGATTACTTTTTCCCTAAGTGCTGGCAACGGAGATGGAGACAACGCGCTTTTCTCTATTGATAACAACGGGACCCTGCAATCCTTAGCCGTTTTTGACTACGAGTTAAATGCTTCCACCTTTTCTATCCGAGTTTCAGCAAGTGATGGCAACCAGGGAGTTGTGGAAGGCAACTTTACCATTTATCTGCTCGATGTCGATGACACTCCTCCAGTACTTCTACTAAATGGAGATGCGAACATAACCCATTTGGCTGGATATCCCTACTTCGATGCCAATGCAACTTGGATGGATGAAGTGGATGGAAACGGAACGATTTCGGGAAGTGGAGAAGTTAATGCCACAGTGCCGGGTAACTACCTTCTTTCTTATACCTACACGGATGAGGCAGGCAATACCGCCCAGACCGCTATCCGGGAAATTGAGGTAATCAATCTTCCGCCGGAAGATTTGTATGTTTTGAACGATGCTCCTTTGAGTATCTTGGAAAATGAGCCCAATGGTACGAAGGTGGCTGTCTTTTACGGAAGTGACCAAAATCCAGACAGTATATTGTCCTACCGCTTGATGGACTTTTCAGATTTGAATCATTCATTTGATCCAAATATGACGGAGAATAATATCTCCGAGTTGCAAGCTTTGAACATTTTTCGTTTGGACGAAAATGGAGCACTTTTCACCTTACGACCGCTAGATTATGAGATTGATCCGAAAGAAATTCCAATTCTTGTCCGGGTTACAGATCAGCATGGTGCACACTTTGAAAAACTTTTTATCGTGTCGGTCGCCAATGTGGTGGAAGATTTTGATGGAGATGGGGTGGAAGATTATTATGACCCTGACGATGATGGCGATGGTTATGAAGACAATCTCGAAGACGAATACGGGTTCAATTCTTTGGACAGGTGGCATTACCCAGAGGCACCCATCATCAGAACTCTGAAAGTCGAAGAGCACAACCAGACATTGGTATTCAGGGCCCATATCCTATCATCCGGGGGAGTGGGAAATATGGAAGCAGGCATATCGGTCTTTGATGAATTCGGTGCTTTTATCCATGAGTCCAGCACTTCTTGGAAGGATACCGACGAAGAAATTTTGTCTTTCTCACTGGCAGGCTTTGTTGGAGGACAGAAAATACGCTACCAGGCATTTGCCCACAATTTAGCTGGCGGAACAACCGGGCAATTCCTTGAATACCGGGTTGGGGGAAATGCGGACTTTGGAAAGTGGTGGTCTGCCGATAAAGAATTGGAGGGTGGGTGGAGAGAATCTACTTGGCTGGGAACTTACTTGCCAAATCAGGAAAATGAGTGGGTCTATCATCTTCAACTTGGTTGGCTTTTTGTTCAGCTTGATGGCCAAGGTGGTTTATGGATGTGGATGCCTGAAGAAAAGTGGTTGTGGACAAAGCAGGGGGTCTGGCCTTTCTTGTGGTCGGATGCGACTGCCGGTTGGTTATATCCGATTTATGTTTCGGGAAATCGATACTTTTACGATTACAGCAACGAAGGAATTCGGTAAGGCAGGTAACTGGAGCTTATCTTCGATTTTCTATAAGTAAAGTTATCCACTTACATTATTCCACGCCTATGTCAGAAAGGCTGATCTCTTGGGCATCTTTCCAGAGGTGTTCGAGAGCATAATTTTCCCGTTGTTCTTGGGAAAATAGATGAACCACAAAATCAATCGCATCCAAAATTAACCAACCTCCAGGCTTGAACCTCTCCCGGGATAAGGTTTCCACCGCATTCTCTTTGAGGGTTTTTTCAAGGTTGTCCCGAAGTGCCTTGAGGTGGGGGTCGGAAGTGCCGGTAGCAATAATAAAGCAGTCTGTCAGGGGAGAATGTTCACCGAAATACAGAAGCCTTACATCCTCGGCCTTCTTATCAAGTAAAGAATTACAGGCAAGTTTGAGGTTTTGTTGAAGTTGTGACTTGGACGGGGGAATAACATTACTCATGCAGCGAATTTTATTTTATGAGGAAACAAGATTATGATTGCGTATGTAGGAAGCTACTTCGCGAGGAATGGAGGCACCAGGCAGACGATTGCATCTGAGCTGCGCACGGATTTCAGAGGAAGAAAGATGGATCAGTGAATTATCCATAAAAGAAAAACGAAGGTTCTGAATGCCAGGTTTGCGCAGGTGGCTGCTCTGTCTGGCGAAGACCAGAAAGTGTACCAAAGTGGCGAGCAGATCCACCTTTTTCCATTCCGCCAATCGGGAGAACTGATCATCTCCAAGAATAAAAAAAAGTTCATGGTCGGGGAACTGGGATCTGACCTCCTCAATGGTCTCATAGGAGTATCGCGTCTTGGCGTGTTTAATTTCAGCATCGTAGGCCTCCATATGAGAATGGTCCTGGCAAATTTTCTTAACCATAGAAAGCCGGTCCAAGGCAGAAAAAAAAGCTGGTTCAGTACGTAAGGGGGCCTGATGTGCCGGACAGAAAAGAAGCTTATCCAGCTGGGCTTTTTCAATGGCAATCTTGGCAATTTGCAGATGTCCATTGTGGGGAGGATCAAAAGTACCCCCAAAAAAGCCGAGTCGTGGTGTTCGAGGATTCAGCAATTTTCCCATGTAAGCCTCAAAAGGCACGACCGGCGGACTTTTCAAACAAGGTAAACATCCTGCCTTTTCTGAAATAAGTGACCTGGCCGGAAGAGGATACAACCAACGCTATTGAATTGGTTGCATGGGAGATGGCCGCAGCGGCTACATGTCTCGTTCCCAGTCCTCCTGGCAGGACAATGTTGTCCGCTTTTGCCTGAATTAAACTCCCTGCGGTTTCCACCACACCATTTCCCCGGACGATGAAAGCACCATCAATCAAAGCCAGCTCTTTGATGGTTTCATCCATGAATGGATTGAGAATATTTCGATCTTCTTCCTCATAGCCATGAAAGGGGTTAAGAATGAGTTGCTTGGATCGTTTGTATACCTCCTCATGGTCACCCAGAATAAACATGGCACCGATGGACTTCCCTTCGCGGCCGGTCAGGGCGAGATCGGTGGCAATTGCAGTAAGCCGTTCCAATGCCTCCGCAGAGACTCCGCTCGGGAGCATGTCTTCTTCGTGTCCGATAACAGACTCAAATTCCTCATCCACATCGACGACCAGAACGGTGTCGAGCTGTCCACTCTGGGGGATACCGCCGATACAACATACGCGGTCTTTGAAGCCAAATATTTGGCGGGTCAGGCCAAGAAGTATAGCAGCCCTGAGCTGGGATAGTCTCGAATTAGAAACTGCACGAACGGCCAGTGCTGCGTGGGCCCGGTGATGATCGAGTTCATGCTCGGACACGCCCTCTCCGGCTAGCACTACCCGGAAGCCCGGAAAGGTCATGCGGGGAGCCAGGGATGCGGGGAATGCATCCGTGAACACTAAAATGGTCGAGCAATCTGCAGCTTTGGCAATTTTTGCGGCTTCATCAGTGAGCAATTTATTAAATTTAGTACGCCTTCGGGCAGGCCTTTCATCGGTTCCCGCAAAGGCGTGCCGCACCACAGTCTTAAAGTCGGACAAATCACGGGCCATCCAAAGATGGTCCATTACGGATTTGTCCTGAAAGGTACGGGCAAGGGTGGCGAGGAAAGACAGGTAATTCTTGGCGTTCTCGTTGGCGAGAAGGAGGAAAACATACCTGATCTCATCGTAACTTCCCTGACCGCTAAAGGATAGACCAGTGGGACAGCGACCAATGGCCAACGCAAATGGTCTTTTCATTTTTACGCGGGCATGGGGCAGGGCGACACCTTCACCCAAATAGCTGGTGATGGCATGTTCCCGGGTGATTAATTCATCCAGGACTTTCTTGCGGGTACGGGGAGAAGGGAGCAGGGCTTTGAAGGTTCCAAGTAATTCGGAGTAAGCGGCATTCAGATCCTGATGAGACAGGTCAATCACTCTGCTAGACGAAATGTAGCGATCTATTCGCATGACTCAGCGGGAGGGAATGAATTTTCGCAGGGAATGAATTCCCAACTTGAAGGATTGCGAAAATCTTACTTTTCCCACTCCAACGCTCCGCTCTTTAATTCGTAGATCAGCCCGACTACGAGCACAAAGGTGAAAAAAAGCATGGGCCCGAGCAAGGAAACTCCGGCAAAGGAAAGCTCCCGATGGGTAAGAACCCAAGGGATCAGAAAGACCACATCGATATCAAAAAGAATAAATAACATCGCGGTTACATAGAATTTCACGGAATATCGTGAACTTCCCCCAACCTCAGAGGATAACCCGCATTCATAAGGGGAATCCTTGATCTTGCCTCGGGTGGCTCTTTGCCCGAAAAGATGGCTGGCCACCAAGATACCAACTCCGATCCCAACCGCGAGCACGATTTGGATAAGCACGGGCAGAAAATCGGGTAAAGTCATATGAAACTCATTATGGGTAAGCTCTTATTAAGCAAGAATAAAGGATATTTCATGACCAAAGAATTCCAAGTTCTCGGTGCTTGCCAATCCTAGTGCCACCCATGTAGGATTTTGGAATGATTACATTGACCGATCTTCGTAGAAATAAGTATTCCAAACAATCACGGGTCCGAGGTTTTACTCTGGTGGAAATCTTAATTGTTCTTGCACTAATCGGAATCGTTGCAGGTTTGGCGATGTCAAACCTTGGAGAAATCTTCGGAGGGGGAAAGGTCAAGGCCGCACAGACTTGGGTGAATAGCACGGGAGAAGCCTATGTGAACAGCTACCTTGCCATGGTTGGAGATTATCCCAAAAGCCTTGCCGATCTGAAAAATCCGCCCAATGGTGTGCCTCCATTTGTTAAGCGGGCTTCCGATTTAAAGGATCCATGGGGTAAAGATTATGTTTATCAGTATCCAGGGGCAAGAAACACGGGAAGCTTTGATTTGTCGACCACGGCACCAGACGGTACGGTTTTAGGAAACTGGGACGACGCCACTGGCAATTGATTTGATTAAAAGGGGAAGGATCCAGCGATTCGATGGGTTTACCCTCATCGAAGTGTTATTGGTTCTTGCACTGGTGGGGGTTTTGGTAGGTTTGGTAGCTGGTAATGTAGGTGCATTTATTCGGGGTGCCCAGTTCGAACCCCCTAGTCGAGTTTTGAAAAAAGCCATTCTTGATGCAATTTACGAAGCATCGGAAAGTAAGGAACTGATCCATCTCACTTATATCCAAGAAACGGCAACTTTTAGTGTATCTAGTAAGCATGGTACTGAAATAAATTCACACCAAATATTTAAAGGCACGAGGGAGGACAATTACGAGTTGCCTGAAATTATTTTTAAGGCGATTGGACCACAATCCGGGCCCGATGGAGATTCAACTATTTATGATGAGGATGAATTAGTCCAAGCCAGAATATCATTTCACTATGGAAGTAGTGTGCCCTTTTCTGCTGAAATCCGATTCATGGACGAAACGGAGGAGTTGCAATTCGATCCATTTTCCGGATTTGTTATAAAGCGACAAGAGTGAATAAAAACTGGCACTGTTCTGAAAATAGCTTCATTCGAGGCTTTATGCTGATCGAGGTACTTATTGCCTTGGCCCTCTTTGCTTTGTCTGCGGTTATACTAGTAGATGGTGCTTTTGTAACCTCAAGAGTTGCTATGCAAATGAAAGATACCCGGGAATTAGAGCAAGATTTGATATGGGTTAGGAGTGAGGTATTGAAAATTGCAGATTATGAAAAATTTTCGGATGGTGGAGATTTAGAAACTTTGTCTATGGGAATGGTCTCGTGGACAGCTGTTGTCGAGATGACGGAAGTTTTGGACCTTTTTAAAGTTGTTCTTCGTTTAGAATATGATGGAAACGACGATTATGGAATTGAGCCGGGCGAGCGTGAGTCGGCCATGTATTTGTGCCGACCAACTTGGGGAAGTCACCCCGATTTTTCCTCAGAGCGTTTGGGATTAATCGAAGAAAAGCGAAGAAAAATTCAAGAGCATCAAGATCAGAGAAAGCAAGCTAAATTATGAAGCTTTTGAGGGGGTTCTCTTTAATTGAAGTTTTACTTGCACTTGCATTGGGGGGGATCCTTCTGATTGCAGCAAGTTCACTTCTGGTAACCATTTCTCAGGCATGGGCAAATCGTCCTGCAACTCGAGATGCGTTCGATGCTCATGTTAATGGTATTGCTCATTTTTTGACTGCAGTATTTGAAGAAGCGACTTACCCGAATGAAAACTCCCAAAATGTTGGGGGGGTTGAACTGCAAAGGCCCGTTGGTTTTTCAGATAGGGAAGATCCAATGATAAAGTTTTTTTTACCAGAGGCCCCACCTTTTTTTTATTGGCCTTACGGACCCGCAAATCGGGTTCACTCGTATCTATTTTTTGAGGAAGCTGAGGGTTTATTTTTTTTATGGTATTCTGAGCTTCAAGAGCTGGAAAAGAGCGAAAATGGCGAGATGCAACTAGTCGATGAAGGACAACTATTTAGAACTCAAATTAGTACCTATTTGGATGAGGTGTATTACTGTTATTTCGGAGATGAGGATGACAGTCTCGATGATCAAAAAAGTTGGAACATACTTACTGATCTTGAAGAAAATGTGGAAACAGGCCAATTCAGAGTCCCAGATTTTATAAAAATGGTTTTTCGATGGGAGGAGCAAGATCTGGAACGGACAATTACATTGGCAATAAAAAAACCTGCTCCAAGCGGAATCGAGGAAGAACCAAGATGAAAACGATGAGTAAGGTTAAAAAAAGGGGTGCAATACTCGTATTTGTCTTAGGACTGGTCGTACTTTTGGGAACTTTGTGCCTGCGCCTAATGAAGGAAACGGTTCAGGAGCTTCGTCATTTTAGTCAATTTCACAAGAGGGATGATTTGCGCTTACATGCCTATTCCTTGCTAGATATTACTGTTGGTGTGCTGAATGAATTTCGCACCTTAGACGGTAATGTATTAAAAACGGGGAGTGGGTGGGAGAATCCTATTGCATGGAGTGGTTTGCCAACACTTGACCCAAAAGTGGAGTGGTCGGTATCCCTTAAAGGCGAGTCGGGAAAGCTACCTTTGTTCTCAACAGAGCCGAAAATATTGAAAGAGATCTTTGCGATCATGCATGCTGGTGGCAGGGGATTAGTAAATGAGGATGAAGGCCAGTCCTTTTATGATGCATGGATGGACTGGCAAGATGAGGATCAAAATGAGAGAGAGGAAGGAGCAGAAGATGCCTATTATGAGAGCATGAATCCTCCTTACTATACTGCTGGAAAAAAGGTAAAAAGTTTTAAAGAGTTTCGCATGATCAAAGGATTTGGTTACGATCCAAACAATCCATATGAAAGTGGCTTGTTTTTTGATGAATTCGGTAACGAAACTGAAAACATGAGAAATTTTCGATCATCCTTTTCTTTTTATCATGAAGGAAAAGTCAATATTTGTGAATCATCACCTTTTCTTCTTGGTTATATTTGCGATGATGATGAGTCTCTAATGCAAGAGGTAAGTGAATGGACTCCAGGTGATGGGCAAAACTTTCCGGCGATCGATAGTACCATTCCATTTACCAAAGGAATAAGTGAGACTTTTTTGATTGAGATACTTGTAAGAAAGGGGCGAGCAAAATTTAAACTGCATGCTGCTGTAACTTTTGCAAAAGAGCCGAATCAATCCAAAGCGAACAACTTAAAAACTCGGAAGAAGCGTAATGAGCAGTTAAAATATCCAGTGAGTGTTCTTAGGTTGCGTGAAAATGAGAATTTGATCGACTAGGATGAGACCAAAAATTACTTTTATCTATTGATGTCGGATGAGCAAGAGAGCGTCTCCGGTCTTCCAATGGGAGAACTGCGTGAAATTACCCTCCGAATTCCAGGAGAGTGTTTCTTTTGCGAAACGATAACTCTGCCAAACAACCCGATTGAAGAAAAGAAAACAGGGGAGAAAGTTTCCCCATGGGACGAATATCTTTCCGGGGTCTTGAACCAGACGGGCTTCTCCCCCTATCCGGTTGAACAATTGGCATGGGGTTATCATTTGTGCAATCATACCAACCGGGCGTTTTTATTTGCCACCCCGTTGGGAAAGTTGCGCCAAATGGGTTGGCAGAACCTTGAATTGTTCCGGCGGGTGTTCCCCTCCTTTATCAGCCTACTCGGCAAGAGTTATGAAACCCCAACAGCGATTTTTTTGCTGGTTGAGGAATCTTTAACCCTTGCCTGCTTTGGCTCTGATTCATCTGTTCCTGATTTTCTCTACACCCGCTCAGTCGAATTGGAGGAGGCCGATGGATTTGAAAAAGCAAAGTCCATGCTTCTTGGTTTGATCGATTTGTCTAAATACGAGCTTTGTCCGGATGTGCTGATCGCCCGTGAGGTTTACCGGCGGGAGGACAATTCATTTGAGTTTGAACACCAGTGGATGATGGGGAAAGACCCCTCTCTTGAGCTTGAGCAAGATATCATTATGGATGCGGATATCCTTTGGCAGCATGATTTGAGAGCATTGGATTTCAAAATTTTGGAGAAAAAAAGGCGCAGGCAGGAGCGATCCCGTTGGAAAGCGATCAAGGCCAGTCTTGTTTTTGCAATCCTGATGATGCTTGGTGTGATTGGGCTGAAAGTGGGTGACCATCAGTTGGATAGCTTGAATCTTGATGAACAAAAAATGAGCGAGCAGGTCCCATTAGTTTTGGAATCGCAAAGGTTGTTGGAGAAATTGAAGCAAAATCAACTTGGTGGGATTGATCCATTTGGCACTATTGGCCGTGTTACCATTTACCGAGGGGGTGGCTTTGATAATCCTCATGTATGGTTTTCTAAAGCCCATTTTGAGACCCGTAACCATGTAAAGATCGAGGGGGAGGGCAGAAATGTTGAATCGATCAATAATTTTATCGAGCGGTTGGAAACGAACCAAGTCGCATTAATTCGTAAGGACCGAACTGGTAACGATCTTCGATCAATTAAGAGCGGAGGAGGTTCCACATCGTTTGAGGTTGTGCTTGAAATGTTAGAAGAATTAACGGTTGATTCCGAGGCAGGGCATTTAGGCCAAGATGGCAATGGGAGCCTAGAAAAATGAAATATTTAGAAAAGGTATTTTTTCGTATGCAGGACCGGGAGCAAAAGTTGCTTGTTGTTGCAATTATAGTGGTACTTGCAGTTGCTTGTTTGAAACTTTTTCAAAGTGGGATACAGAAGTTCAATTCTTGGCAGGAAATCGACCAACTAATGGAGAGTCATGAGATGATCCTTCGATTAAAGCCGGCGATTGATCAAGCCCTCGAGGAGCAGAAAATTGCCCAGCAAAATAAGAGCTATGATAAAAAGAATTTGAGTAACCGGGTTTCTAGCCTGGCTGATCAGGTTTTTCCTGCGAGGGATTACCGCGAGCTCGATACTGAGGAGCGGGAAAGATATTCCCAGCATCGCGTACGTATTACTTTTAAACGCTCCAGTTACGAAGAGGTAAATGATTTTGCCGGCTTGATTCGGGGCGAGAGTCCATACATGTTTTTAAGTGAGGTGAAAATTGAACCTAACTATCCGCCCAAATCCAGACCTTACGAACCCACCACCTTTGACGCAGTCTTTGAGGTCAGTTCTGTCGAATTTATTAACCAATGAAATTCTCATTCTTTTTTACCTTTTTTCTTTTCTCTTTTCTGATTGGTAACGGACAAGTCCCTGTCCCTCCGCAGGGTGGACAAGTCCCTGTCCCTCCGCAGGGTGGACAAGTCCCTGTCCCTCCGCAGAGTTTATTTGGGAATATTCCGAATCCGAATGATCTATTGGAGCGCGTCAGATTAAGAGATCATGATGCTAATATGATCTTGGATATGATTCAAAGAATTACCGAACGGTATATTTTGCGTCCTCAGAATTTGCCCCAAGTGAAAATCACTTTTGACAGCATTGATGTGTTGAGCAAGGGGGACACTTTACTCGCACTGCAAAGTTTGCTTGCTATGAACGGAATCGGTATAACCGAGATTGATTCTCAGTTTTACAAAGCTGTTCCTGCTAGCGGAATGAATGTACATGTTCCCATTTGGCTGGATGTACCTGCATCTTCTCTTCCGCCCAGCCAAGACATATATTTCAAAGTATTTTATCTGGAGTATATTCCTGCTGACAAGATGCGTGAAATTCTAAATCCCTTCGCCACGCCCAATGTTTCGTCCTTGTTAACATTGCCTAGTCAAAAATCCATCATGATAACTGATTCATTGATCAACCTTCAGAGAATGGAGAAACTCATTCAACGAGTTGACCAACCTCAACCTGAAAAAGATATAATTACTTTTTGGTATGAGACTAAGCGATTTAACGCAAGAACGATTGCAGCATATTTCGATAGTCAGTGGGAGGAACTGTGGAAGGATAAGTTCTCTATCAGACCACAGTTTTTTAATCTTTTGGACAAAGAAAGTAAGCAAAAGGAAAAGATCATAGAAAAAATACCCAAAAAGGGAAATGATAATGACGAGAACAAAGTGGTTGATTACAAAGAATTGGAGGTTGATATTTTTCCCTACAAGATGTTGGGAATTACCTGTCATATTAATGACAAAATCATGCTTACTGGAATTTTGGAAGAATTTGATGTATCAGTCGCCGAGGATTCTAATTTTGTCATTGGTTGGTTTAAGCCTAAAAGGTTTATTTCTTCTGCGGTTGCACAATTTTTTGATTCGGCTTGGGAAAAACTTTTGAAAGATGAGTTTCATCATAAACCTATATTTATGTTTGAGGGCACATCAATACAGTTGGGATATTATTGCCACAAAGAAGATGAGGAAAAGTTATTACAATACCTTGAGTCTCTAGATGTTGAATTACCTTACGAAATTAACAGTAAGCTAATACCTTTGTATCACGCTTCTTCCAGTGCAGTTGCCCAGACGCTACAAATGATGGCTCTCAGAGTAGTAGAGGGAGGAAGAAGCAATTCAGAAGCAGGCAAACCAGGTGGCCAATCTAATGTTAATTCAGCAAGGCAGAGTCTTCAATCGTGGCAGGATCCTTTTTTCTCCGAAATATTTTATTTTTTCCAAGATACTCGAAGTAACGGCATTTTTGTTATGGGTACTCTTGAGGATGTCATTAGGGCGGAGGAATATATTAAAACTCTTGATACTCCATTGCCCATGGCGAAGATTGATACGATCTTTGTAATGGTCGATTTAAGCCAGTCTAATCAGCGTGGTATCGATGCTTTATTTCAGGATGTCTCATGGCAAAAAGGTGGAATCGTACAGGAAACGGTTACTGATGCGGGAGCTGATAATATCCCCGGAACCGCAGATGATACCCAAACGGTTGTTACTAGTGGGGTAGAGGATCAGGTAGCAGGTACCTTAAAAGTGCCTTTACTGAATTCCGCTCTATCCTTCGAAATGGATAGCTGGAAAGTAAACCAAATACAATGGAATCAAATCTTCAGTCTGGCTTCACAGCGAGAAGATATCAGGATTTTTTCAACTCCCTCCATTACAATAAGTCATGGAAAGGATGAGGGTCCTGTTGTTACTTCCGAGGGTTCTGCGGAAACCAGTGGTGGAGGAACGGAAGGTGCCCAAGGTAAAGGTCAGTTTAGTGAGATTGAAATTATCGATGAGCGTAGCATTGGTCTACCAGGCGTAACCATGGCGAATGGGCAAACAAGCCAACCCAACATACAAAAGCTAGTTGCTAAAACATCACTCACAGTATTACACCCAAGAATAAGGAAGACAGTCAGGGATTCAACTGGCAGGGTTATTGAGCGTGGTACTGTATTTATGTCGGTTATTGTAACGGCTCAGAAATTTGATACGACAGTTTCCAATACCTATGAAGGACAGACGCTGCCCGCGATTAAAGGTCGATCCGCGGTGACTGATTTGGCGATTCGGGATGGACAAATCATGGCCCTAGGCGGGTTCCAGGAGGTTCAAATGGACGAGGAAGTTTCTAAATACAACTTTTTAAGTAATATTCCTTATCTAGGAGAAAAGTTTTTTACTCCTACACAAAGGAGATACACGCCCACGGAAATGATGATTTTTATTAGGCCAACCATAATCGACCCACTCAATCCAATGGATGATCTAAGTTCCTTCAACTCGGACAGAATTGATTCGATGATGAATCGGGAATATACTCCTGCCTTTCGCTCACCATCAGGAAAGATCTTTGGAGCTCCAGATAAGAAAAAGTCTTATTCGGAGCAGGACGAACCTTCTGAAAAACCATCTCTGTAAATAGTGAGGCAAATTATAAATATTGGTTTTCTTTCGCTCCTGGCACCGATTTTCTGTTCTGCAAGCAATCCTTTTCTGCGACCAGGCTCAAACAGTGCTAAGCCACCAGTTATCCAAAGGCCAGCCCCGCCACCTCCCAAACCAATACCTCGAAATCCAAATATTGAATTTAGAGGATACTATGAATTTAAGGGAGAATGGATGCTTGCCTTATTTGATAAATCAAAAAACGAAGGATTTTGGCTGACCCAAGGTGAAAAGATTGAGGGCATAGATGCAGAAGTAGAGAGTTTTAATCCCGAAACCGAAATCATTAAACTTAAAGGGGGAATGACTTTAAACTTAAAAGATTCAGACAAGACAGTCCTGCCCGTGCCTAGTGGACAGGTCAAAAGCACTTCGCCTCCCATTCCTCGGAACTCCACGCCCGCCGTTCAAGTTCCCAAACCTGGCATTCCTCCACCGAGAAGGAGATAAGATTTAGCGATGATTGACGATCCTTCGTTTGAAAATCTGAGAGAATCCTCAAAGGATGGAGCGGAGCCGACTTTTGCTTCGATGGACTGGTGGCCCAATCTTTCTGATTTGGACAGATTAAATGTGCTCAATCATCCCACGGAGGATCGGGCAAGGATACTTGCGTCGAAAGTCTCCTTGAGCGTTGAGGAAACGATGCAGGCAATGTCTGATCTCACCGGAATTCCTCTGGTGGATGATTATGAGCTTTCGGAAATTCCTACTAAGCTAATCCCCCTTCGCCTGATTCATTCCTTCTGTTGCCTGCCTATCAAACAATCAAAGCATGCTCAGGATTCCCCTGATACATTCAAGGTGTTATGGATCGAGTCTGATGAAGTAAAGTTATCCAATATCTCGGGGAGTATTAGTGACCGATTTGATGTGGTTTGTGCTTCCAGTGCGGAAGAAGCTGTAAGTAGATTCAAGCAGATAGCCAATATTGCAATTGTGGTTTCCCCTTTTCGAATTCAAGGAATTAGTGGAATAGATCTGCTCAGCCAATTGAGGGAGGAGCGACCGGAAGTCATTACTGTGTTGCTTGCCTCTCAGCACGATCTTGCCAGCAAGCAATCTTTGGATGCGGAAAACCGAGTTTTTAAGGTTATGTATGCTCGGAGTGGGCAGGGTCGGGATGAGTTTAGTCCCAAAGACATTGCCAATGTGTTAGCAGATTGTGCTTCGGAATGCCAAAGGGAAAAAATTAACTCCATCTACGACCCTGAGTCGGATGAGCGCTTGCACCTGCTAACCGCCTGGCCCCCCACGGATCGAATGAGCCGATGGGTCTATGCGGTTTCAGGAAAGAAACCAGTCTGGTTTCTTGGTATGCCAGACAGAATTCTCGGTGCGATTACTGAAAATTTTGGCATAGGGGCAGATAGCTTGGATGAGTCCGACTTCGATTTGGACGAGGAGCAAGATCAACAAGACGATATCGAAGACCAAAATGCAGCCATTATTAGGTTTGTGAATGAAGTCATCCAAAAGGCCATCGTGGATCGGGCGACTGATATTCATTTCGAACCCCACAAAGAGACCCTGCAAATCCGTTACCGGATTGATGGACAATTGGTGCCGGTTCGTGTTCCAGACAATTTGAGGAATTTTCAGGACGCGATCATTTCCCGCATCAAGATAATGAGTGCCATAAACATATCGGAAAAGCGTCGCCCTCAGGGGGGGCGGATCACTTTTACGATGGGGCAAAGTGATCTGGATATCCGTGTTTCCACTCTGCCCACCTTATACGGGGAAAGTATTAGTTTACGCTTGCTCAACGAAAAGTCCCAACCTCTTTCCATGCGTGAACTGGGCCTGCATACCCAAGATGAAAACAAGATCGTTGCTGTTTTGGAAAAACCCCACGGGATCGTCCTTGTTACCGGGCCCACAGGATCAGGGAAATCCACATCCCTCACTGCGTTCATCCGTAAAATTCACAAGCCGGAAAGACGGATCATGACGGTCGAAGATCCAGTTGAGTATGAGGTCTCCGGGGTAAACCAGACGCAGGTTAATTCCGAGATTGGCTTTTCCTTTGCCAGTGCCTTACGGGAAATTCTCCGTCAGGATCCTGATGTGATCATGGTCGGAGAAATTCGCGACCGGGAGACGGCTGATATTGCTATCCGTGCCTCTCTTACCGGTCATTTGGTTTTAAGTACCTTGCATACCAACGACGCACCTGGTGCCATCACTCGGTTGATTGATATGGACATCGAACCGTTCCTGATTGCATCATCGGTTGAAATGGTGATTGCTCAGCGTTTGGTTCGCAGGTTGTGCACTGCTTGCGCTTCACCGCAAAATATTTCTGAGTCGGACTTGAAAGCTTCCCTGTCCTTGCTCGAAATCGATCCTACTGAGGTCATTCATTTGGATAAAGTACTCCAAGCCAATGGATGTAATAAATGTCAGAATCTCGGGTTTCATGGAAGAGTGGGGATTTTCGAATTGATGAGAATGAGCGATGATATTCATGGTTTGATCATTAAGAGTGCCTCAGCTCCTGAGATAAGAGATGTTGCCCTCAGGCAAGGAATGACCACCTTGCAACAAAGTGGTTGGGCTCAAATTAAGCGTGGTTTGACCAGCCTAAGCGAGGTGGTCAGATATGCTGATATCTTTGCTGAAGAAACTGTTGAGGATGTATCACCTTGATCCCCACTGGCTTTGCCTTAACCAGAGGATTATGTAATGGCAGAATTTGAATATTTAGCCGTAGACAAAAAAGGGAAAACCCGGACTGGTACTCTTTCGGCATCGGATGTCAAAAGTGCCCGCAGAAAAGCTATGCAATCGGGGTTGACTGTACTCAAGGTCAAAATGTCTTCCGGTCCTAATCCGGGTCCGTCCAGTCCCGGCAATCAAAAACAAAAAAGAAAAGAATCCTTGCGGTCCAAATACAGCAACAAGGGCGAGGCAATTGGCCTGGAATTTTTAAAACGACTACTTGAACTGCATGGATCCGGGATGCCCGTTGCAGATGCGGTAAAGTTGTTAAACCATCGTCTTTCCGACCCTCAACAGAGGAATTTGTCTGCGGTGTTGTGGAAAGAATTGGCCGAGGGTAGAACGCTCTCCCGGGCCATGCGCCAATTGCCGGGATATTTCAGTGAGTCGTCCACCTATGTAATCGAGGCGGGGGAGGCAACTGGCAATCTTGCCCCTATCTTAAGCAAGATTATTTCTCATCTCGAAGAGAAGCGCGAAATCCGCTCGCGGGTGGTAAGCGGGATGACTTATCCCTTGTTTGTGGGTCTCATGGCGATTGGTGTTGTTCTGTTCTTTCTTTTCTTTCTACTTCCTCAAATTCAGGAAATGCTTGCGTCTTTGGGTGGGGAACTGAATTTAATGGCCCGGATTATGATTGATGGTTCAAATATGGTTTTGTTTTTCGGACCGTTTATAATTTTGGCAATTCTAATAGGGGTGGGGATTACCATGCAATGGAGCAAGACGGAAAAAGGAGGCGTTTCCTTGGATCGTTCCATGCTCAGGATTCCTCTTTTTGGCAATATTCTTCTTTTGTCCGAACTGTTTCATCTTAGTAGTTTGTTGGGCACTCTTATTTGGAGTGGCATTGGATTGACAGAAAATTTAAAGCTCTGTGAAAGAACGATCAAGAATCGCTTCCTGAGGTCTTCTTTTCGTTCCGCCCGAATTTTGGTAAATGAGGGAAAATCTCTGCCCGATGCATTTCGTAAATTCAAGCTTATGCCCGCGATGCAACTGGATGTGATTGAAGTTGGAGAAAAAACAGGAAACTTAGGAAACGGTATGGATGATATTTCCAAGGCGTTCCGGAGCCAACTGACCAAGCGAATCAAGGTTATGACAAATCTTATTTCTGGATTAGCACTGGGCTTTGCCTTCTCCTTAGTTGCTTTGGTTGCTATATCAATTGTAACCAGTATTTTTCAGGTCAGCAAAAGCATTAGTTATTAATCTCATGTCCCTTTGTAAGAAACGGATACTTTACCTAATTTTAATTTCTTTGCTCTTTGGTATTAGTTGCACCCCCGAGGAGGAGTACGAAGCTGAAGCACCTAAGGACCAAGTATCCGAAAAACTTTCAAAACTGGCAAAGTCTGGGAGGTATGTTTTTGAAGATGGTTCGCTCTATGAGGGAGAACTGGTTATGGGTTTACCGGATGGTTTTGGTACGATTGAATTCGTTTCAGGTGATCTTTACGAGGGGCAATTTGAAAAAGGTATCTCTAACGGTTATGGGACAATGCGTTACAAAAGTGACCAAGAATTGGAAAAGTACTCGGGCAACTGGGAAAATGGGAAAAGGTCGGGCTTCGGTACTTTAACCATGTCCGACCAGTCTGTGATGGAGGGCCATTGGAAAAATGGGGCGTTGCTTTATGGCGAGTATAAAATTGTGGGCGGTGCAATTACATATGGGAAATGGGATGGTGGAGTAGTTGAAGAAGGCAAAGTCATCCATCCAGGTGGCGATCAATTCTGCGGAAAATTCAAAGAAGACGGGACTTATGACTTCGGCACGCTTACCTTGCCCAGTGGTGTAATTTATTTTGGTGAATTCCAAAATGGCATGTACCACGGAACCGGGGTTCTAATTGATGAATCGGGAAATATTTACACGGGTAAATTGGTGGAGGGAGAAAAGGAAGGAGTCGGTATACTCGAAGATCTGGACGGGTCCAAATATACGGGGGAGTTCCTAGAGGGCCTACCTCATGGAGTGGGCAGGCAGAGCGATCTTTCCGGGGTGACCTACATTGGTTCTTGGAAAGAGGGGTACAAAGATGGTTCCGGAGTCTTAGATTTTGGCGATGGCAGTACCTATGTAGGGAAGTTTGAGAATGGACTGGCAATTGATGGCATTTACGACTGGGGAGATGGGACCACCACTCGTTCCTACCAGGACGAAAATGGTGCCTGGCAAGACTTTGATGAATGAAGAAAAGCAAGTTAGATTGGAAGTTGCCAATGTATTCATCATTTAGGAGTATTTATGTGATTTACTAATGTCTGACTCTTCAAAATTTTCATTTATGCTTTGGGGCACGAGAGGTAGCATTCCTTGTCCCGGCCCCGGTACTGTGAAATATGGAGGAAACACAACCTGTTTTGAACTAAATTGCGGGAGTCGCAGAATCATAGTGGATGCAGGAACAGGTATTCGTTTGTTGGGAAAAAAAATTATGCTGGAAGAAGGCAACCTGCTGGATGCAGATCTTTTCTTTACCCATACCCATATGGACCACATTCAAGGTCTTCCCTTTTTTGCCCCTTTGTATAATCCGCAAAGCGATGTACGCTTACACGCAGGTCATTTGGATGGAATAACTTACGACCTTCAAGGAATTATCGGAACAATGTTAATGAAAGATCCGGTCTTTCCCGTTCCCAGTTCATTGATTGAAAAAGCCTGCAGTTTCAACGATTTTGAATGCGGAAAAGTTTTTGAGCTTGATGGTGGGGTCGCAATCCATACCGCTCCCCTCAATCATCCAAATGGTGCCTGTGGTTATCGGATTGAATACCAGAACAAAGTCATCGCGATCTGTACCGATACGGAACATTTTGAAGGCAGGCTTGATGAGAATGTTCTTTTCTTGGCAAAAGATGCGGACCTTCTGATTTATGATTCTGCCTACACGGACGAAGAATATCCCAAGTTTAAGGGGTGGGGACACTCTACTTGGCAGGAAGCAATCAAGATTGCCCGAGCCGCTTCGGTTAAGCAAACCCTGCTCTTTCATCACGACCCGTCACACGATGACCAAAAAATGGATGAAATAGCAAAACTAGCCCAAGAGGAATTATCTAGTGTGCGGCCAGCGATTGAGGGCGAGCTGATTCATCTCTGATTGCACTAATACTGTTCAATTACTTTTCCGCCTTTCCCCAGATTTTTAAGAACCCTGCCCCTTGGTTTTTCAAGAAGGTGCAAATGACCAGTGCCAAATATTTGGGCGTCCAGCCACTCGCTGGGTGCAATCATGATGGGACCATTTCCATAATGGCGAATGACTGCTTTATCCAAAAACAATTCTTCACCGAGCAGGGAACCATCTCCATAAATTTTGGCTTCCAGTTCAATCACTTCGCGACCTTTAAGAACGATGTCCCCCTTGCTCTCCTGCCTGATAGCAATCTTTTCAAACTTCGAATTTGTCAGATGAAGGGAGCCGGTGGAATTATGATACAGTTTGAAATCATGACCGGATAGGTTGTTCAGTCTTGCGCTTGAATTTTCGAGCAGCCTCAACTCCTTTAATTCATCAATGGAAACAATAACCTCAATTGGGAAGGTTCTTTGGGCACTTAATCGTAAAAGCGGGATTCTGCGTGATAGCAGAAATGAATTATTGGCATCCAAAAACAAAGTCCTGTTTTCCACCTTTGCTGTGACCGATTCAATAATGGAGGAGTCGGCAAAATATTCAACTTGGCGGTTTCTTTTCCCCGGCTCGACAAAAAGAGTCAGGGCACCCCGGGCCTCTATCTTATCGAAATGAAAGGCGAGCAAACGCTTCGATTCAACCGCTCCGTTGAGGTTTGGGGAAACCATGCCCCCATCCATTTTCCCCCATAAGAAAAGTACCAAGGCTAGAAACCTATATTTTTTTTTGACGTTTTTTATTCCCATATTTTTTTCTTCTGCCGGTGGCAGCCTTGGGAGGCATGGATCCATCCTTCAAAAAACTTATTTGATCACGGAGTAAAGCTGCTTTTTCAAATTCAAGTTTTCTGACCGCTTCAAACATTTCTTTTTCTAATTGTTTGACCAATCTTTTCACTTCCTGAGGAGAGTTCTTTTCTGAAACTGCAAGTTCTTCTAGCTCGTCTTTGGGAGAAGATCGTAAACTTTCCTGTACCGGACGAGAGACGCTTTTGGGAGTGATCCCATGCAGTTGATTATAGGCCAGCTGTTTTTCCCGGCGGTATTGGCATACATCCCATGCCGCTTGCAGGGATTTGGTCATTACATCTGCATAGAAAATAACCCGGCCCATTTCATGCCTGGCCGCACGACCCGCAGTTTGGATAAGGCTAGTTTCACTGCGAAGGAATCCTTCCTTGTCTGCATCAAGTACGGACACAAGTTCAACTTCAGGAAGGTCGAGACCCTCCCGTAATAAATTAACTCCCACGATTACATCATAGGCTCCCGCACGGAGATTGCGCAAAATTTCAACCCGCTCAATTGCATCCACATCTGAATGCAGGTATTCCACTTTAATATCCCTTTCGCGCAAATACTCGGTAAGATCTTCAGACATTCTCTTCGTCAGGGTGGTTACCAATGCTCGGTTCCCTCGGGTGACCACCTTTTTAATTTCTCCAATACAATCCTCCACTTGGCCCGTAATCGCACGAATCTCCATCTCCGGGTCAAGCAAACCAGTCGGGCGGATCACCTGCTCTGCCACAACTTCACTTTTTTCAAGTTCGACTTTTCCGGGTGTGGCAGAAACATAAATGGTTTGACCTGTAATCTGCTCAAATTCATCTGGTTTTAAGGGTCGGTTATCCAAGGCAGAAGGTAAGCGAAATCCATATTCAACGAGCTTTTTTTTACGGGAAAAATCACCGTGATACATTCCTCCAATTTGAGGAATGGTCACATGGCTCTCATCAATAAAAAGAAGAAAATCCTTGGGAAAAAAATCGATCAAGCAGGAGGGGCGTTGTCCTGCTTTGCGCTGGGAGAGGTGGCGGGAATAATTTTCGATCCCGTTACAAAACCCAATTTCACGCAACATTTCCAGATCATATTCGGTTCGCATTCTGATTCTTTGGGCTTCCAATAGGAGGTTTTCTTGCTCAAATGTGCCCACCCGTTCCTCAAGCTCATTCTCGATTGATTTGCAGGCCTGTTCAATTTTATCACGGGTAGTGACATACTGGTTTGCCGGATAAATTTTAAACTGTTCAAAAGAACGAATCGTTTCACCAGTCAAAGCATCGAATTCTCGCATGTTTTCAATTTCATCTCCCCAAAACTCGATACGTATGGGTTGTTCGGCATAGGCGGGAAAGATATCGACCACATCTCCCCGTACCCGAAACCTGCCCGCCCGCAAGTCCAGGTCATTGCGGTGGTAAAGTGCGGCCACTAATTGCATGAGCAGTGCATCCCGTCCGATAGTTGCACCCCGAACCAGTTCAACAGATAGTTCCCGAAAGTCATCGGGCGATCCCAGCCCGTAAATACAGGAGACACTGGCAACAACAATTACATCATTGCGGCTAATGAGGGAGCCAGTCGTCGCAAGCCTAAGTCGCTCGATCTCCTCATTAATCGAAGAGTCTTTCTCGATAAAAGTATCAGTGGATGGAACATAGGCTTCTGGTTGGTAATAGTCATAGTAACTCACAAAGTATTCGACCGCATTGTGGGGGAAGAAACTTTTAAATTCAGAGTATAATTGGGCGGCTAGGGTTTTATTATGTGAAATAATCAAGGCGGGTCTCTGCAGTTCCTGAATCACATTGGCCATGGTGAAAGTTTTACCTGACCCTGTCACTCCAAGGAGTGTCTGGTAATCATTACCCGACTGTAGTGAAGCAATAAGTTTTTGGATCGCTTCCGGTTGGTCTCCCTGAGGCGAGTAATCGGCATGAAGTTGAAAATTCACTTCTCTGAATAACTGGGGTTCGGGTAATATCCGGATTCGCCCTCGCTTTTTCCTATAATAGCAGCCGCACAACTATCTCCCAGGACATTAATCATGGTGCGGGACATGTCCAAAATCCGGTCCACCACATAGATCATGCCTACTCCTGTGGCAATTGCCTGGTCGTCAAATCCAACCGCCTGCAAGATGACCAATATTGCCACCAGACTGGCGGAGGGAATACCAGCAACCCCAACCGAGGTCAGCAAAGCCAAAAGCACCACAAAGAATTGAGTGGTCCATCCCATCTCAATGCCAAAGAATTGAGCGAGGAAAATGACCACCACACATTCAAAAAGAGCTGTTCCATCCATATTTAATGTTGCACCCAGAGGGAGGGTGAAACCGGTGATTTTCTTGGATATGCCCACGCGATCATTGGCGCATTTCATGGTTACAGGAAGAGTGGCGGATGACGATGCCGTCGAAAATGCAGTGAGCAGGGCAGGGGACATTGCCCGGAAATGATCCACCGATCGAATGCCGCCGAAAATTCGAAGCAAGACGGGCAGAGTAATGAGTGCATGAATGCCCAGTGCCAGGAATACGGTTAGAGCAAAGCCTCCCATCAGCCAAAAAGTATCCAGACCGCTCTTAGCCAAGGTAGGAGTGACCAGACCAAAAATACCAACAGGGGCAAAGCCAAGAATAAAGTGAGTGAGCTTAAGAATAATCTCCTGTAATCCTTGCCAGAACTTAACCTGAGGAGTGCGAAGATCGGGGTTGGTCCGTCCAAGGAAAAATCCGAAGAGCAAACCAAAGCAAATAAGACCGAGTAGTTGGCCTTCTGCAGCGGCAGAAAATAGGTTGGGCGGAAGCATGCGGTGGAAAATCTCGATGAGGTTAGCCCATCCATTATCAGCAGTCTCCAAAGCCTGTTCGAGCGACCCGGTAGTAAAGGATTGCTGACTGGCCATGATTGCTTCCTTGGTTGCAGGTTCCACCAGTCCAGGTTGTATCAAGTTAACACAGAATAAACCGGTGGCTACCGCGAGTATGCCTGTAAGCGAGTAAAGCAGAAGGGTCTTTAGCCCCAGACGGCCAAAGTCTCTTTCCCCAGCAATTTGGGACACACCACAAATGACTGAGGTTAGTACCAGTGGAATCACCACCATTTTCAAAGCATTTAAAAAGAGTTTGCCAACAAACTCGCAGGTTTGAATTAACCAATAAATCCAGGCAGGAGATAGATCAGCCTGCTGCTGACTATTTGCCAGCAAACCGACCGTAAATGCCAGGACTAAAGAAATGAGCACTTTTTTATGAAGAGTGAGCTTGTTCATTCAATTAGTCGAAAAGATGGTTGATCTGGGCAGGGTCCAAGTGTGCCAATGAAGCAACCAAAAGATCGGGGTTTAGGTGGATGAAAGTATTTGAGGGATGAGAGGTCGTTAAAGCAACAGTTTTCATTCCTGCCCGTTTGGCTGCTTCTATGCCATGTGGACTATCCTCAAAAACCACGCATTTTTCTGGATCCACAGAAAGAATCTGGGAAGCTTTTAAAAATACTTCAGGATCAGGTTTGCCAGTCTTTACATCCTCTGAACTTGCTATGCCCACAAAAAAATCAGATAGATCGTGCTGCCCAATTGCCAGTTCAACATTTTTTCTTTCTGTAGATGTGCCAATCGCACACCGTGGAGGAAATAACTTTATTCTCTCCAAAAATTCCCTCGCACCAGGGGCAAGTTTTATACCCTGAGAATTTGCCAGTTCTCGATAAAATTCTTCTTTTCTTTTTCCCCAAGCCTCAATTTCTGGTACATCTTTTGACCATTTTAGAATATCTGGAATAATGGTTTCATTTCGCTTGCCAAATCCTTGCTCAAAATGATGGGCAGGGAGTACTCGGCCAAGTTCATCAGCAAGCTTTTCCCAACTTTTTTTATGCAGAGCGGATGAGTCGATGATAACACCATCCCAGTCAAAGATTGCTCCTTTCCAACTCAAATTTTGTAATGATTTAAAATGGGTTCTTGGTGGGCAGAGAAAAAAACTAAATATTTATTTTTTAGGCACGGTCCACAGCTGGAGTTTTTTTTCCTCGGTAACATCTCCGACCAAAGCATCGTATTTTTTCTTTAATTTAAGAGCTTGTACTTGAGCCGCACTAAAAAGCCTAGAATTGGAAGGAAGCTTGGCAGGAAATCCATTAATCAGTCTGCTGGTGCCAAGAAGCAATGGAAGATCGACCTTAATTGGTTTTGAGCCCTTCGGATTGGTCGAATCAAGCAGAACGAGATCCCCGCTAGAAAGCATTTGTGTTTCTGCGGAGTTGCCAATCCATACTTTCCCCTCAAGCAGAATAACTTTTATCCCTGAGGTCAGGCATTCCATCATCCAAGTGCCCGCACCGGTTACTTGGATTGGATGGTCCGATCGTCCCAAATTCCAAACCATCTTTTCCCGATGGGATACCAGGAGAGACCCTTTGTGCAATAGGTAATGATCAGGCTCCTGGAATTCCAGGCCAGTTTCACTGCCTATTCTTATCCTTGCGATGTTTGCCCCATTCCTGAGCTCAATTTCGAGGAATGAACCACGGGATGTGCCCAGTGCAAGAGGAAATTCCTCATTAATTTGTTTGCTTTGACAGAGCGGACGGGGAGGGAGTCCGGTTTTGCTCAATGGCTGGAGAAAAGAATTTCCCGACGAATAATTGACTGATAAAATTTGACCGCTTTCGTTTTCCGATCCGCAGAGGCTACATGCAAAGCATATGGAAATGAAGCCAAGGGTCTGAATGAAGTGTCGGGGAATTCGCAAGTTGTCTGCTGCAAAAAGAGTTAAAATTGAGCATTAAGGGAAAGGGCACCACCCCAGTCAAACCTTGAAAAATCTGCCGTAACACCATCTGCACCACTGGCGTTCCGGTTGCTGTAGGAGAGGAGAAATTTAAGAGCCAGCCAATCATAAAAATGATACGCAATATCTACCCCTGCGTTAGTGGTGAATTCGTCCCGGTCCTGATTCCCATAATTTGCTAGGCAAAACCGGAGATAAGGAGAAATCTCGAAATTCTGTATAGGAATATCAACGCCGAAGAGTAGGGCAGATTCAAATCGGTCCATCTTGTCTGCCTCGCTTGGGGTATCGGTAAGATGATAAGATAGGGAGAAATCAACAAAGGCAGAAGCAGAGGCGATATTGAATCCTTTGCTCAGACCAATACTTGGAGAGGTTTGCCGGTATGTTTGTTTCATATCGGTATTGAAATCAAAGGAGGAACTCAATCCTCCCCGCACCGACCATCCTTGAGAAAATTGAAAAATTCCTACGAAGGAAATATTCAAATTATTCGAATCTAATGCATCAAGGCCATCGTTGCCAAAGTAAGTCGAATTGCTCAGACCAAGACCCATGATAGGAGAAAAGCTAGCACCACCAAAATCATAGGCTCCCAGCAAAAAATTATTACTCAGCGAATTTTCCCAGATTCCCGCGGAATCGATCACAGCACTTGGAGAAGAGCCAGGGTTGTCGGAATGAAGCAATTTGCTTTCGAAACCGAAGTGGTACCCCAGTCCCTTCTTTTTTGTTTCCACGGGGCGCTGAAGGCCCAAATCACTTTTAGTAACCGGGTTATTAGTGGATGTAGAAGATCCGGATTGCCCTTTGAGAAGAGCCTCACGATTTCTGTATTCCTGAACCGAGCCAAATCGCACCTCTGGATTTCGTTTTAGTTGCTCGGCAATAGAGAAGGAAGATAAACAAAAGTTTAGAAACAGAAAAGAAAAGCAAAAGTGCTTCAGAGATTTCATGGTTGATTAGTTTACGCCACTGCCAGAGTTGGCACCTGAAAAAGCCCGCACCCGAACAGCAGGAGTACCATTAGCTTGGGTGGCAGTAGAATTCCATTTGCCACTGGAGCCAGAGAAATCAGTCTGTTGCAAAGCACGGTCAGTGGAAATGCCCAAATGTTTGACATTAGTTAAGTTGACCCCGCCGATTGTGGGACTATCAAAGGTTCCAAAATCAATCGTACCCGCTTGGCTTCTTAACATAACCTCAGATTGTTCGGGGAAATTTACATCCTTTAAATTAATCGTAATCGCTTCCATGTATATTTCACGGGCACGGTCGTTAAACCATAAGCCTTGTGCAGTGATCAGATCATTCGCGTATAGATATACATTGTCACGATCGCTATACCTTCCCACAGAAAAAAGTTTGGAGCCAGGTTCAGTAAACTCGATATCCAAATCACCCAGAGAACCAATGGCCAGATTTCCTCCCACATCGATATCTACATCGACTAATTTTAGATCACCAGCTGTTCCCAGTCCCAGGTTTGAACCTTCGTAGTAAATTTTTGAACCCGCCTGAACATTTAGATTACCCGCAGCACCGAGCGCAAGTGCATGGTCCTCGGCGTGATTATTATTTTCAAAAGTCACATCTCCCCAAATTGACAGGTCTTTGGCTGCGGCAATAGTAAAAATCTTGGTGCCATCGCTTGCTCCTTTCTTAGGCAAATACTGGGAAAAATCAATTGCACCTGATTCGATGAAAATGTCTCCTCCCACAAGAGCGTTTACATGGTCGAGACGAACCTGCAATTGATCAGCAGTATCTGCATCAATGGAGGCGTTACGTGCACCGATTAATCCACCGTTTAATTCTTCAGAGTTGTAAGTCCCTCCCGGATAAATAGTTTGGTCGAGGAGTGAGGACAAGTAATTTGAGTCCGACAACTTATCCGATCCTAAAATGGCCAAAAGATTATCTGTAGCGGCTTGGTTAGACGGGTTGGAGATAGCCCCATGCTTAGCCAAAAGTTTGGCAAATTCGAAGGCGTAGGGATTGTTTGAGAATTGATCAGCTAATCCTTGTGCATTCCAAACATTATCCGAAGGGATCACCGAGGCAATAGTGACTTCTTTCAAAAAAGAACCTGCCAAATTAATCGCATGTTGAACCGCAACATTAAAATCGTCATATTTATAAGGATTGAGACCAATTTCATCGATGAAAACATCCAGCCCAATCGCATTGATTAATTTAGTTTCATCATCGGTGTTCCAGTTTTGAAACTGGGATAGGATCAACGCAAAATCATCTTCATCGGACAGATCGTCCAGGTTTAGGAAGGAAACTTCAACAGGAACGGGTATTCCATCCTGGTATAATCCGATCGAAAGAAGGTTTTCAGCGACATCGAAATCGTAGCGCACAGAATTTCCAATGCTGGGCGATTCACTGGGCGGACCCGGAGGCTGAACATTGGGAGGAGGAGGCATTGAACTGTCCCCGTATGCAGAGGAAGCTAATTTTTCGAGGGTCTCTTTTTGTATTCTTTGAATTTCTGCAGCGGATATACTTCTTTGGGTAACCGAGCTCGAGCGCCCTAAGAAGGATTCTGCGGCTTCACTCGATGAAGATTGTGCCTGTTTTTCCTGCTCCCCATCTTCTTCCGAATCACTCGAATCTTGGTTCTCCTCATCGGTCTCCCCGTTGTTATCTTGTTCCTGGGTAGATTTTTCTGCTTGGGCACTTGCTTCTTGGCTGGTGGCAACCGGAACAGCATCACAGACACTAGCTGCAGAAGCATTTTTTACGCTGATGTTTTGTGCTGCGGATGGGCTGATCGGGCGCTGGTTAATGGTTCCACTAGCCGAAGCGTCCAGACCCCTGCCCGGACCAACTAGGACTGGTTGATTTTGCCCCGCGGGGGTGAAGGCAACTTGTGACTCAGCTACATCAAGCTTCATTCCGGTGTTTGGACTCATGGCCATTTGAAACTGTGTTCCACGAATTCCAGCTGTTCCAGTAGGAGTGGAGATCGAAAAACTGGAAGATTTGTTTAACTTCTTAGTCTGCACAACCAGGGAACCCACATCCATGTTTATGCTTACTTGGCTGGTGCTCGGTTCGGCGGTTAACTGACCAAAGGAGTTTCCCTGTGCCTCAAATGGCAATTGCTTAAACTGAGTGAGCTTGATTTGGGATTTTTCTAAAACAGTCGCGGTGGTGCCGTTCGAAAAAAGAAGGATAGATTCTGAAAACAATCCAGTATTAATGGCGTAACCCACCGGCAAAACGGACCCCCTGACCACGGGCTCTTTCAACTTAACTCCCTGAGGGGAAATGGCTTCGACCACCCCTTTTGTTTGCAGAACGATGACCGAGCCGTTTTGTGCCACTAAAACATGTGAGCTAAATAAAACGCAAAGCAAGAGCCAGAAATGCCCAAGGAACTGAAATTTTCTTTTCAACTGATCAGGAAGAGTAAAGGGAGGACGCCTTATCCCAATCAACAACATTCCAATATGCGGAAATATAGTCTGGGCGACGGTTTTGGTAATTTAAATAATAGGCATGTTCCCAAACATCCAGACCAATGATCGGGGATCCTGTAAGTTCGGCAATTCCGGACATCCATGGACTATCTTGGTTGGGGGTGGAAGTGACCGCGAGGGAACCGTCGCTCTTTTTAATCAACCAGGCCCAACCCGAGCCGAAACGGGTGATTGCTGCGTTGACGAATGACTCTTTGAAAGAATCAAAACTGCCAAAGGACTGATCGATGGCTCCGGCTAACGATCCGGTGGGGGAACCACCACCCTCAGGACTGAGCGAACTCCAAAAAAAGGAGTGGTTCGCATGTCCACCTCCATTGTTGCGAACTGCACCTCGTATGTTCTCAGGAACCTGGGATAGGTCAGCGATCAGGTCGAAGACTGATAGATTGGAAAGTTCCGGATGATTTTCCAGTGCAGCATTTAACTTATCCACATAAGTCTGATGGTGCTTGCCATGGTGTATTTCCATGGTGCGAGCGTCAAAGTGTGGTTCGAGCGCAGTCGGTGAATAGGGTAAGGAGGGAAGTTCGTGAGGCATAGATAAAAGCTGTTCTATAATTCAACTTGTGAAGAGTATAATCAAGGAGGAAAACCGGATGAGGTCAAGCGGAGACTTGTGAGCGTTGATTTTGGAAAAAGGACTGAATGATTGCCTCGCATGGTTCTTTGAGGATATCTTGGAATACCTCAGGCTTGTGGTTTGATTTCTCTAGTTTGTTTAGGCTGGTTGCTCCACCCAAACAACCCATCTTGGGATCTCTTAAACCGAAAAACACTTTACCAACCCTTGCGGCTATCGTGGCACCGGAACACATCGGGCAGGGCTCTTTGGTGACATAAAGCTCACAATCGTTTAATCTCCAATCCCCCAGTTTTTTTGCCGCCATGGTGATGGCAATCATTTCAGCGTGGGCGGTGGGGTCGGTTTGGGACCTGGTTTGGTTGTGAGCGGAAGAAATGATTTCTTGCTGATGAACGATGACTGCACCGACTGGAACTTCGTCGGCATTCCATGCATCCACCGCGAGGTTGAATGCGTGTGACATAAAGAAACAAGGGTCTTTTTCCAAAGCGGAGGGATGAATCTTTTCAAAAGGGCACGCTAGCATCTTTGGGTATTTGGGTTGGGCATTGATTTGGAAGGAACATTAGCTGGTTGAGTTCTATGCTTGTATGATAGCAGGCAAGTTGCTTTACTTAAAGCTTTATGCCTAATCAAGATGTAGTTGAAGTCGAAGGGAAAATTACTGCTGTGCTTCCCAGTACAATGTTTCGTGCAGAGCTGAAAAATGGCCACCAGGTGCTTGCTCACATTTCAGGTAAGCTTCGAAAGCACTTTATCAAAATTACTGTGGGTGACATTGTGAAAATGGAAATGAGCCCAAATGATCTCCAGAAGGCTCGCATTGTTTACCGCTTAAAAAATGCAGAAGTAAACCGCAATGCCCCCATCCGTAGTTTTGGTCCTCGTAACAAGGGGAAAAAATAACCTCTTATTCCTTACCATCTCGCCATGAATATTATCCAATCCATCGGTCGTACTCCACTTGTTGAACTTCAGAAATTCAATCGGGACTTGCCCGCCAAGTTATTTTTAAAATCGGAATTCTTTAATCCATTGGCCAGCGTGAAGGACCGTATCGGTGCCGCCATGATCGAGGCTGCGGAACAGGATGGCTCGCTCAAGCCCGATAGCGTGGTGATTGAACCAACCTCTGGAAACACTGGGATCGCCCTCGCCTTTGTATGTGCCGCCAAGGGATACAGGTGCATCCTTACTATGCCCGAAACGATGTCAAAGGAGAGAAGGATTCTATTGCGTCTTTTAGGTGCAGAAATTGTTTTAACTCCTGGTCCCAAGGGTATGGGGGGAGCAATTGCCCGGGCCAATCAATTACTTGAAGAGCATGGGGAGCATGGATTTATGCCTCAACAGTTTAACAACCCTGCCAATCCTGCTATCCACCGCAAAACAACTGCGGAAGAAATTTGGTCGGGCTTGGAAGGCAAGGTGGATTGTTTGGTGGCTGGGGTCGGAACCGGGGGCACCATTACTGGAGTCTCTGAGGTAATTAAACAGAGAAATCCAGAGATGCTGACCGTGGCGGTTGAGCCTGCAGAAAGTCCGGTCATCACTCAAACAAGGAATGGAGAGGAAGTTAAGCCAGGACCTCATAAAATTCAAGGAATTGGAGCCGGTTTTGTTCCCAATAATTTAAATTTGGAAATCGTTGATGAGGTCGAGCTTGTGACGAGCGAGGAAGCCTTTGATATTGCTCGCAAAGTTAGTTTGGAAGAAGGTATTTTGGCCGGAATTTCCACTGGTGCAACCATTGCGGCTGCTTTGCGAATCGCTAAGCGTCCGGAGATGGCGGGCAAGAACATAGTTGTGATCGGTGCCAGTTGTGGGGAACGATACCTTACCACGCCCCTCGCTGCTAAAGCAGTGGAAGAGGTGATGGACGCGGTGGCAGAGGAGGTATAATTCCCTTGCATCTGGGTATTCTCCCAATGATGGTCTAAGAACAATTTGGAAGTTTCTCAATTACCCTCACGGTGAGAGCCTTAGTCAGAAGGGTTTCCAGGGCAGAGGTTAAAGTTTCATCGAAGCCTGTTGGTATAATTGGACCAGGCTTATTGGTCTATCTTGGGATACACAAAAAAGATGAGATTTCCGATCTCGATTGGATCATTAAAAAAATTCTGGGCCTTCGTGTTTTTAACGACGAAGAAGGAAGAATGAACCTAAAGATAGGTGCAGACCAAGGCATTCTTCTGGTCAGTCAGTTCACCCTATGGGGAAATCTTAAAAAAGGGTGCCGACCCTCTTTCAATGAAGCGGCTGATGGACAGACTGGTGAGTTTTTTTATCATTTAGCCTTGAAGGAATTAAAAAAACATTTCACTGGCGATGTGAAATCAGGAAATTTTGGTGCCGATATGCAAATTCATGCCGTAGACGAAGGGCCCGTTACCATTTGGATCGATTCGCACAACCGAGATTATTAAAATGGGAGCGGTAAAGGTTTTAGCGAAAGAATTCTTTTTGAAAGATGTAAAAATTGTTGCCCGAGAATTGTTGGGCAAAATCCTCTGTGTTCGAACTGAGCAGGGAAGTATAAAGACAGAAATAATTGCCGAAACAGAAGCTTATGATGGGGAGTTTGACTTGGCTTGCCATGCCAGTAGGGGCAAGACACCAAGGACCGCAATCATGTATGGGTGCGGGGGGATTTGTTATGTTTACCTCTGTTACGGCATGCATTGGATGTTGAATCTGGTAACCGGTCCGGAGGGGTATCCAGCCGCAGTTTTAATCCGTGGGTCCACCGAGATCGAGGGACCGGGGCGATTGACGAAGAATTTGGGGATCAATGGCACATTTAATGGTATGGACTTGTCTCAAGACTCTTCCATTTGGATCGAGGACAGCGGTATCGATCCCAGTGAGATTTACACTGGTCCTCGGATCGGGGTCGAGTACGCCGGTCCGGAGTGGTCCATCAAGCCCTATCGTTTTTGGTTTTCAAAACATTGATGGCGTGTCTAAATTATAAGTAATGGAAAACAATGTCCTTCCTCTGATCCTTCTGCTTGTTGTTAGTATCTCGGGTTGTGGATTTAAGGGTAAGCCAGCCACCCATGCAGTGGAACGACCAATTATCTACGATGCTTGGGATGCTCGCTACTCCTATCAAATGGAAACCAGGCGCATGGTGCCGATGCACCAAGGTAGGCAAGTGGGAAGAACCTGGGGAAGAGATGAGAGTGGAAAGATCAACCACGCAAATTACCTTTCTAGTAATCAGGAAAATGAAGAAGACTTGTTCGTGCTCCATTCCAAGGAATTAGACCGCAAGAGAGAAAAAAAATGGGAAAGCTCCAAAGGGCAAAGGATTGATTTTATCAAAAACCAAATGGAGATCTTGGAAGAAGAAGAAAATGCTCCCCTTGTTGAAGTGCTGATCGAGGAGGAAGAAGACGAATTTTTCCCTCCGGTATTTATTCCTCAGGGCATCGATCTTACTCCCGAAGAAAATCCTGCAGGCAATGAGAATGCCCAAGACATTCCTCCTGCGTTTCCTTTTGCACCCTTGCCCTGAGAGGTAAAGATGAGCAAGCTTTCGGTCAGTTTAAATGTGCTTGCTTTAGTGATCAGCCTTGTTGCGTTCGTTCTTACCCAAATTACTGTATCTGATCACCAAAGCAAAATGCATAAAATTGCAACTCTTGAGCAAGCAAGGATGGATGCAGGAAAAAAACTGGAGGAGCAAAAAAAAGAGACGGTTTCAAAGCTACTTCGCCAAAAAAGTCGAAATCAGGATTTGGCGGAGGAGATTTTGGAATATCGAAGCACCTCGGAAGAAGTCGCAGAAAAGCTTGCCTTAACCAAGACTGAAATCAGTGAGATTGAAAATTCAATTGATGGTATAAGTGATCAGCTAGCAACTTCGGTAGACAGGCTCAAAGAGGCCGGGGAGGAATTAACCCAGCAGCAAGCGGAGATACAAAATCTTCGCAAAGAAATTCCTGGGATTGAACAACAAATTGAAACCAAAAACTTTGAAATTCGTGATTTTGAGAATCGTTCGGACGATCTTAGCGTGCGATTGAGAGTTTTTTCCTCTATAACCTCAGTTTTGCGCCAACATTACTTGGATACAGTCAGCGCAATCCGTTCTTATGCCCGGGAACGACCCTGGCTGGAACCCGGGGAAGCATTGAGCATCCAGTTAGGGCCGATTGATTTAGCCTCCGGATATATCGCCTTATCTAAGGGCGGGGAAATCGGGCTGCGAGAGAATATGGTATTTGCTATTCGTGCGGCTGGGGAAGAAATTTCCCAAATACGTATTAAAAAAGTGTTCAGAACTTATTCGTTGGCTGAAGTAATACCTTTAGTGGGGAATCCGTTGAAGCTCCAATCCGTTAAAGAAGTTGATCTCGTTGCTCTTTAGAATTTTTTCCGCGGCATTGCTGGGAGGAGCGGTTACTTATTATGTAATGAACCAGGACGCGTTCGAGTCACTGGACGATCGTCTGCTCGCCGAAACAAAAAGATTAAAACAAGTGGAGTTATTAATTGAGGAAGAGTCCAATGCAAGTGAGGCAAATATGACTGATTTACTGAAAATTAACCGAGAATACCGCAAAGAACTTGAGCTATTGGAAGAGAATAGCGAAGGAGCGAGAGACGAGTTAAGTTTCCTGCTTCCCAAAATTAAAAGTCTAAAAGAGCAGTTAAGCACTGCGGAACAGGAACTTAGGGCAGAGGAAGAGAAAATAAACCAAGTTAAACTTAAAACAGCTGCGGAGAAGGATAAATTGCCAGCATTAGCAAATCAGAAAGAAGATGCCCTGGCAAAGTTGAATGAGGTTTCGCAATTTCATGCTAGTGCTGAAGAGAACTGGAGAAGGCTGGATCAGAACTTTTCTTCCCTAAGCCGGGTCAGGGAGACTGCTCGGGAAACTTACACGAATGCAAAAAATCCCTTGATGGAAGAAATTATCCGTCCATTTGAGGTTTTTTATGGAGATTCAATTGAGGTGCAAATTGATAGCGTTTCGAGGAAAGAAAAAGGATTTTTTATCAAACTCGGTTTAGAGAAAGGAATCCGTTCAGGCTTTGTCTTTCTTATCCAAAAAGATGAGAATTGGTATGAGATGCCCGAGTTTGTGATCTGTTCATTAGCGGAAAAAAACTATTCATTTTTAAAAATGATTCAGGTAAAGGAAGGAAGAAATCCCTCATCTTTTCAAGTTGGAGAAAAACTAACCTTGATCCGTTCGGCAGAATTAACTAATGCTATCGATTCTTCCAATTTTAACAACGAGAAGACCCTATCCCAAACCGATCTTTAAAAACCGATCCTATGAGTTCCCCAGATTCTGAGCAGATTACTGATGAAGCTTTAGCTTCTAGCATATCTGACGATGGAAGACTTTCCTCCGATGCTTTTGCGGGAGAAGAAGAAGGAATTGTAGAGGCTGGCATTCCACCTCCAACCCATGACTCATCCGATGATACCGAGTTAGATGAGGAGGTTTTTTCCGCGGATGATTTTGATTCGGATATGTTGGCTGATCCCAAGGCTGAGCCTGCCTCTGCCCAACCAGCCTTGGAGGAACCTCCCCTTGAAGGTGTAGGGGAAGTTCCTGCTCCTCTTGATGAAGTTTCCCAGACCGTAAAAAAGCCGGTTACGAATTTACCCGATGGGGAAGTTGCGGAGTTTCGCAAAACATTATCTGCACTTTCTCGACAACTTGAAATTGACCGACTTACTTTCTTATACCAACAACTTCAGGCCGACGGGAACGAATTACCACCTCTGGAACGAATTGCATCCGATATCAAAGGGGATGCAACCCTGCACCCGTTGGGAGACCAAGATCTGTATTCCAAGAGACCTTTGGCTAGGTTGCAGGGATGGATATCCGGACTTTCTTTTGGAGTCGGGCGTCGGGCCAAGAAATTTTCCCGTTAATTTCTCCCTCACGAAGGGAAATGAAGAAGGGTTGTGATTATTCAGTCATCATTCCAGCTCATAATGAAGCAGAATATTTACCTGCAACCTTGGAGGCACTAGAGCAAGCAGGAAACGACTTACTATACCTAAATGGAGAGTGCATTGTGGTTGATAACCAATGTACAGATGCCACCCCTGAGGTGGCAAAGAGGTTTGGTTGCAGAGTGGTGCAAGAACCAGTCCGTCAAATTTCCAAGGTTCGAAATACAGGAGCTGGAGCTGCTCATGGTACTTACCTGATCTTTGTGGATGCGGATACGATCGTGCCATCCTCCACTTTTAGTCAGGCTCTACAAGCATTAGAAAGTGGTGAGTTCGCGTGTGGGGGAGCAAGGCTGAGCTTTGATCAAAATTACGGAAGGTGGTTTTCTGGTAAATGCCTCCCTGCATTGTGGAACTTTATTTCTGCGAAGTTACACTTGTTTGCGGGAAGTTTTATTTTTTGCAGGAGTGAATTGTTTTTTCAATGTGGTGGATTTCCAGAGACACATTATGCGGGGGAAGAAATTATTCTTTCAAAAAAACTAAAAAGAGCGTGCAAAAAGAGTGGGAAAAAGACCTTGGTTATTTCCTCGCCCTCGGTGATCTCATCAGCCAGAAAATTATTGTGGTATAGTGACTGGTCGATCCTGAAAATGATTCTTCCACTAGTCGGAATTCCTTTTTTTTTGAGAAGTCACCAAGCCTGCAGGTTTTGGTATAAACGACCAACAAAGGATTGATTTTTGGTCAATCTTTGCATTGTAATGATATTTGCTATGTTGGCGGAGGTTTCAAAATATGCGTTTTTGCTAGTGGTTGCCCTGGCCTTTTGCTCGTGTGGTAGGAAAATATCTCATTCAACCCAAGATAAGCTTGAGGGTACTTCTCCAAGCGGCCGACCACCTGCCTATGTGCAAAAGGCATGGGATGCCCGTTATTCCTACGATGCGGATCGCAGACTTCTTGTTCCCCAATATGCTGGTTCAAGATGGGGTGCGGTCCAGCAATATAAGGAGGAAGGCGAACTAGTTTACCAGGATTGGTGGATCAGGGATGTTCGATCCGAGGATCTCGAGGCATCTCCCGATACTACGATCACATCCTTTCTTAATGAGGATGGAAACCTGACCCTGATCCCTCAAGAGTCAGAGGATCCGTTTGCGGAGGCAAATAACACGGGAGACGAGGCAGCGAATGCTATCGATCCTGAGACAGATGAGGCAGAATTCCCTCCATCTCTAGGCGAATCAGAGGACCCTTTTGTTCCCTCTCCTTTTTCTCCCTTTTGATGTTTCTAGTATTTTTTGATCTCCCCAATCGAGGCAAATAAAGGGGGTGGTTCATAATCGTCCTCATCCGTTCGCTCTGGTGGAGAAGGTGCGGTTTTGAGATTTGGTAAAGTGCGTGGCGCATGCTTGGTTGGGGGAAAAGAAGGAGAGGGGTGAGTTTTGGGTCTCGAGATAGTGGATTGGGAAGGATTAAGTTTTTTCCTCGATCCCTTTTTTTGGTTTAAGGCACCCACAGATCGAAGCCATACCCGCCCGACCAGAATATCATCATCGTCATTGATGAATTCCCGGAGTTGTTCCCATTTAATTTTGGCAAAACATCCAGCCCCCTTGGTTTTGCCGCTGCCAATTTTCCGAGGCGTTCCATCTTTATTTAAGGTTACTCCCATATTTAAAACCTGGTTATTGAAATTAGGAGTGAGGAAGAAATCAACCTATCTTTTTCCCAAAACTTTACCTTGGGGAATTTGGGGAACTGAATAAGTCATCAAGCGGGTGGCCGGATCCTTCACGAATGAAAGAAGTTGGGTCATTAGCGGACAGACTTTCGAGGATTTTGAACACCCAGTCAGATTGCTCGGGCATGCCCAAATGTTGGGCCAAGTCTGAAGCACTGACGGGACTGTCGGGATGGGCCAACATCCAAGCCCTTATTTCTTTGCGAACTGTCAGGACTTTGGCAGCCGCTTTTTTTCCTGCTTCCACGCCCGGTTGGTGGTAGGCATTGATCTGAATCATGGTGGCATAATAACCAACCGCACGTTCATAAAGGGCGATGAGCATCCCAACGGAAAATGCATTGACTTCCTTCACTGTCAAAGTGATGGAATGGCGCTCTTTTTCCCGTAGGGCGTCCCGGGTACCAAGGAAAAAACCATGCAAATAATCTCCGCTGTTCATTCCTTCCTCGTCCACCTCAATCGAGGGGCCTTGGCGGTGCTTCAAAACTTCTATGAAGGTAGCGAAAAAATTGGGTATGCCTTCTCGTAGTTGCTGAACATAAGCATGTTGATCGGTGGAACCTTTGTTTCCATAGACCGCAATTCCTTGGTTGACCAGATTCCCATGTAAATCTCTTTCTTTGCCCAGAGACTCCATGATCAATTGTTGCAAGTACTTGGCAAAGAGCTCAAGCCTGTCTTTGTATGGTAGGATAACCATATCTTTCTCACCCTTACCCTTGCTCAAATAAAACCAACTCAGGGCCAGCATCATCGCTGGATTCCCAAGAGTTTCAGCGGAGCGGGTAAGTTCGTCCATGCGCGCGGCTCCGTCCAACAACTGATCGATATCGAATCCTTGCAAGGCGGCGGGCAACATGCCCACCGCAGCGGTTTCACTGGTTCTGCCACCCACCCAGTCCCACATGGGAAAAAAGTCCAACCAATTTTCCTGCTGGGCAGTTTCATAAAGCTTACTTCCATCACCAGTCACAGCAATGGCTTGTTTGCTAAAGTCTAAGCCGCACTGCTCAAATGCATGCTTTGCCTCAATCATTCCGTTCCGGGTTTCGGGAGTGCCTCCGGATTTTGAAATTACCAAGACCAGAGTAGTGGCCAACCGCTCCCCGATTTGGGATAAAGTGAAGTCGATCCCATCTGGGTCGGTGTTGTCAAAAAAATGGGCCCTGAGATCGTCTCCGGAAGATTTTGCTAAGGCTTTGCCCACAAACTGGGGTCCAAGGGCAGAGCCCCCAATCCCAATGACTAAAAGATCAGTAAAAGGACCGCTGGGACTGCATAATTTGCCTTCCTTTACCCGGGCGGCACACTGTTTCACCCGCTCGAGAGTTGTGCGAATATCTTTTGCAATGTCAGGACTGGGCGATAGCTCAGGCTTGCGCAACCAATAGTGACCGACCATTCTTCCCTCATCGGGATTGGCCACGGCTCCTGATTCCAGTTCTTGCATCTGGGTTCGGGCAGAATCTATGATTTCTTGGTTTTGGGTTAGGTAATCATCCGGGAAACCGACCAGCCTGAAATCAGAGGCAAAGCCTAATTCAGGAAAACTTTGGTAATACAATTTATTCATAATCTGAGTTTGTAAATTGGAGGTATTAGTGAGTGACTGCTCCCAAAGAGGCAGAGCTTACCAATTTGGCATACTTGGCAAGTACCCCTCTTTTTACTTTGGGTTCTGGGCACTTCCATGCTTGCTGACGCCTGGAGATTTCTTCCTCTGGCAAGTCAAGGGTGAGGAGGTTGTTCTCGGCATCAATGGTGATGGGGTCACCGTCTATCAGTAATCCAATCAATCCACCCACGGCAGCTTCTGGGGTCACATGACCGACCACAAACCCATGGCTGCCTCCCGAAAATCGCCCGTCGGTAATGAGAGCCACTTCTTTGCCCAAGCCTTTGCCCATAATCGCAGAAGTGGGAGAGAGCATTTCCCGCATCCCTGGTCCTCCCACTGGTCCTTCATTACGAATAACCACCACATTGCCCGCTTTTACTTCTCCATCAAGAATCCCCCGCAGTGCAGTTTCCTCAGATTCGAAGACGAGGGCAGAACCGGAAAATTTCAGCCCCTCCTTGCCCGTAATTTTTGCCACGGCACCAGCGGATGCCAGGTTGCCGTAAAGAATGCGCAAATGGCTGTCCTTTTTGATAGGGTCCTCAAACGGACGGACCAAGTCCTGCCCGGATGGATAGGGAGCATAAGGTTGTGCGTCAGCAACATTTTCCGCGAGGGTCTTGCCCGTAACCGTCATGCAATCACCATGCAGTAATCCTTGTTCTAAGAGAGTCTTGAGCAAGGGGCGAAGTCCGCCAATGCGGACAAAGTGGGACATATTATATTTCCCGCTTGGTTTGAGATCACATAAGACAGGGACTCTTTTGCCAATCTCGGTAAAATCATCCAGCGATAGCGGGATTTCGGCTTCATGAGCCATGGCCAGAAGGTGCAAAACTGCATTGGTTGAACCACCCAGGGTAATGACCACTGTGATTGCATTTTCAAAAGCTTCGCGGGTCATAATATCTCGTGGCCGGATATTTTTTTCAATTAAGTTCACTACCGCCTTCCCCGCGGCTTTTGCATCAGCTCTTTTTTCTTCCGAAACGGCAAGCTGGGCTGAACTATCAGGCAGGCTCATGCCAAGGGCTTCAATCGCAGAGGACATTGTGTTGGCCGTGTACATTCCCCCGCAGGAACCAGGACCGGGAATGGCTTTCTTTTCAATCTCGGTCAATTCCTCGTGAGGAATTTTTCCGGAAGCATGAGCCCCGACAGCTTCAAAGACGGAGACAATATCGAGATTTTTTTCTTTGTGGATTCCAGGCAGAATGGTTCCACCATAAACAAAAATTCCCGGACGATTGAGCCGGGCCAGGGCCATAATACAGGCTGGCATGTTTTTATCACAGCCTCCAATGGTCACAAGCCCGTCCATTCCTTCCGCCCCCACCACCGTTTCAATTGAGTCGGCAATAACCTCGCGGGAAACCAGGGAGTACCTCATCCCTGGGGTTCCCATACTAATTCCATCGGATACGGTGATCGTGCCAAAAGGCACGGCTTTCCCTCCGTTTTGATCGACACCCAAAACGGACATCTTTCCAAGCTCGTCCAAATGGGCATTGCAGGGTGTCACCATACTCCAAGCCGAGCACACCGCCACTTGCGGTTTTTGAAAATCTTCGTCCTCAAAACCAACCGCCCGTAGCATCGATCGGTTGGGGGCACGATCATCACCATCTACAACGATGGAAGAAAAATTTCGATTACAGCTCATACTTTAGATATATAGATATTTTTCGTTGTGGAAACCTTCGATATGCGGTTGCATCTTAAGCATGGGTATAGCATAAGTTTCCGATTGTTTTTTAGTGATAGGTTTTGAATAAAAGTAAACTAGAATCCCTAAGGGAAGAGATCGATCAAATCGACTCAGAAATCGTAAGTTTATTAAACTTGCGAGTGGGCAAGGCATGTGAAATTGGAAAAATAAAAAAACTTTCCGGAATCGATCCCTATGATCCTGCACGGGAGGAACAGGTCTTTGCAAAACTTTCTGGCTACAGTGACGGACCTTTGGGCGATATCTCACTCCGGGCAGTGTTTCGCGAGATCATTTCCGCGTCCATTGCCCTCGAAAAAGATCTGGTAATTGGATACCTTGGCCCAGAAGCGACCTACACCCATCAGGCCGCAGTCAAGAATTTTGGTTCCGGATTGGAGTACCGGCCCTTGCCCGACATTCCCGATGTGTTTGCCTCGGTGAAAAGTGGGCATTGCGATTATGGGGTGGTGCCAATCGAGAATTCAACCGAGGGAGCAGTCAACCGCTCGCTTGATCTATTGGTCGATACAGAACTTACCATCATTGCCCAAGTGTTTTTACGGGTGCGTCATTGTTTATTCAGCCAATCCTCCATTCCAGAAATTATGGAGGTTCGATCCAAGGACCAAGCCCTTGCTCAGTGTTCAGACTGGTTGCGCACCTACCTGCCTCATGCCCGTCTCGTTCCGGTTAGTAGCACGGCGGAAGCTGTGAAAGAGTGCTCCCTGGGAAAGGGAGTGGCCGCTATTGCCGGTGAGTTGGCTGGAAGTTTGTATGAAGTGCCCATGCTTGAGGCAGGCATTCAGGACCGGTCTGACAATGTCACCCGTTTTCTGGTAGTCGCCCGTCAACCTTTGCCCATGCGTGATGGCGTGACTTACCGCACCAGCCTGGTCATGTCGCTCAAGGATGAGGTCGGGGCTTTGCAAAATGCTCTAAAACCCTTTTCCGACCGTGGGATCAATCTTTGCAAAATCGAGTCCAGACCGAGCAAGCGTAAATCATGGGATTATTTTTTCTTTGTCGATTTCATCGGGCATCCGGAAGATGCCGAGGTTTCCGGGGCAATAAATGACTTACAAAGAGCCTGTGCTTTTTCTCGTCTGCTGGGAAGTTATCCGGAATCAGATTCTTAGAAGAAAAGAACCGAAAGATCCTGATTTTTGCGGGCATTTCTTACCACTAGAGCTTCAATGAACTGTCGGAGTTCGAGGTATCGCTGTTCGCTCTTTGCAGTCCATCTTTTTTTGCCCCCTTTGAGCGATTCCCGCAAGCCAGACACCAAAAGAAGCCCGGTCATTGATTCCTGAATTGATCGGACAAAATCGAGCACAGATGCATGCACCCAAAGGGGGTCGATCAAATGATGCCGGGCATTCCAATGGACATGGCGAAGATTTCGCTTATTGGGAAAGTGAAAGCGTACGACTTGCTCGATACAATGCTCAAAAGACTGCACCGACATCCTGTCTTTGCCATCATTTTCCCGCATGAATGACAAAGTTCTTTGCAACTGCATGGTCTCCTCGGGTGAGGAAACACTGCCCATTACCATAAATAATGAGTTTAAGTTTTGCAGTCTGGTGTAGTCGTCCTTTTTACCCGCCGCTGTTTTCACCTTTCCTTTCCCCACCCAGGTACAAGATTTCCTCGGCAAACCGAGAGAATTGCGTGAAATCCTCGTAGAAACTAGCGTAGCGAAGCCAGGCAATCGAATCTATGGTGCGCAAACCATGCATTACTGCATCTGCTATTGCCCTGCTGGGGAGTTCGTTATCGAACTCGTTTTCGATTCTTCGAAGAGTATCAGACAGCAGAGCATTTATTTGCTCCGCATCGATCGGACGCTTGGCAATAGCCCGCCTTAGGCTCATCGCCAATTTTGTTCGATCGAAACATTCCCGGCGATCGTCCCTTTTCACCACCGTGAGGTCCTCGTGCAGGACTTCTTCGATCGTGCTGAAACGATGACCGCAGGATTGGCACTCCCTTCTTCTACGCGTTGAAGCAACTTTGCCTGCCCGCGTTTCGAGTACCTTTAAATCAAGGGATGAACACTTGGGACACAACATTATTTGCTAACGAGAATTCCACTTACCACACACACAAAAATGTTCTAACAATATTTGAGGAAATTGTTCAAGACCATAATTCCACTATCTGTTGCCAATGACTCCGGATGAAATTGGACGCCCCAAACCGGTAATTCTCGGTGTCTAACCGCCATAATTTCCAGCTCATCCGTCCATGCCGTTTTCTCCAAAATGTCAGGCAAACTTTCCGGTTCGATAACCAGTGAGTGGTAGCGGGTTGCAGCAAATGGATTGGGTAAATCCGCAAAAATGTCCCTTCCAGTATGGCGAACGGGAGAGGTTTTTCCATGCATTAATTTTGCGGCCCGCACAATCTTTCCACCATAAGCCTGTCCGATGCACTGGTGGCCCAGGCATACCCCGAGCAGGGGTTTTTGTCCCGCCCATAACTTGACTGCACCTAAGCTAATGCCCGCCTGATCCGGGGTGCATGGACCGGGGGATAAAACCAATCCGGCAAAAGGGCTAATATCGATATCTTCAAGCTTGGCTTGGTCGTTTCGCAAGACAGAACAACTTGCCCCTAACTCGCCAAAATACTGAACCAGGTTGTAAGTGAAGGAATCGTAATTATCAATGACGAGCAGGTTCACAAAAAGATTTTGTTATACTTAGGATCCTTGGTAGCCCTGTTTGCGTGCTCTTTCCATAAGTCGTAAACCGTTTAATCGTATAAATCCTCCCGCGTCTTCTGGTCGGTAATCTGACTGGTCCCCCTCCATCGAAGCTACCGCGGTGTCGTAGAGGGAGAATTCCGATTTTCTACCAACGGTGGTAATATTGCCCTTGTATAATTTCAACCGTACCGTACCACTCACTTTTTTCTGACTTTGATCAATGAATGCCTGAAGTGCCTCACGCTCTGGAGCAAACCAAAATCCATAATAAATCAATTCGGCATAGCGGGGAATTAAGGAATCTCGCAAATGCATCAGATCCCGGTCCATGGTCAGGGTTTCTAGCTGGCGGTGTCCATGTAACAATATGGTTCCTCCGGGAGTTTCATAAACGCCACGGCTTTTCATTCCGACAAATCGATTTTCCACCAAATCAACCCGGCCGATGCCATGTTTTCCGGCAATGGTGTTCAATGCCCGGATGATTTCAGCCGGATTTCCCGGTTTCCCATCGATTGCCACACAGTTGCCTTCTTCAAATGTAAGCTCAAGGTATTGCGGGTCATCCGGAGCCAATATGGGATCGGTGGTTAATTTAAACATCGATCGGTTCTCCGGCGTGGTCGGGTCAAACCATGGGTCTTCCAGAATGCCTGCCTCGTAGGAAATGTGCCATAAATTTCTGTCCATTGAGTAGGGTTTGGATGAGCTTGCCTCGACCTCAATCCCATGTTCGCGGCAATATTCGATCATTTCAGTGCGGCCCGGGAATCGTTCGCGAAAAGAAGGATCACGCCAGGGGGCAAGAATCTTCAGGTCTGGAGCAAGGGCAGAAAAAGTAAGTTCAAAGCGGCATTGATCGTTTCCTTTGCCGGTTGCTCCGTGGGCCACCGTATCGGCATTAAATTGCCGGGCTATCTCAATTTGTGCCTTGGCGATAAGGGGACGGGCAATAGAGGTTCCCAACAAGTATTGGCTCTCATAGACGGCATTACCCCGTGCCATGGGGTAGATGAAGTCGCGGGCGAATTCATCCACCAAATCAAGGGTGCGGTGGGCTTGTGCGCCTGTAGCCATGGCTTTTTCTTCCAACCCATCCAACTCTTCCTCCTGGCCAACATCTGCACAATAGGTGATAACTTCTGCCCCATGATGGTGGGCAAACCAGTGAACAAGGACGGAGGTGTCAAGACCTCCAGAATAGGCGAGGATTAATTTCATTTGATCAGGAATTGAGATGGGATAAAGCCGCTAGAATGGCCTTTTGCATATGCAGACGATTTTCGGCTTGGTCAAAAAGAATCGCCCGATCGGAATCTAAAACAGACTGGGAAACCTCTTCCCCTGGATGAGCAGGCATACAATGCATAAAGAGACATTGCTCTTTTGCCTGAACGAATAAGGCATCATTTACCTGGTAGGGTTTCATCGATTCTAACCGGTCTTTACTGTCTTCCTCGCAACCCATGCTGACCCATACATCCGTGTAGATTACATCTGCATCTTTAGCCCCTTGTTCGGGATCGGAACTGAAAGACCAAGTAGGTCTAAGATGGTTTTTTTTGAGCAGTTGCTGGATTTCCTTGCCGGGGGGGTAGGAGTCTGGTCCGCAAAGTGAAATTTCCAGATCAAACATGGCTCCTGCCAGAATCCATGAGTTTGCCATGTTGCAGGATGTGTCGCCGAAGAAAGCCAATTTTTTACCTCGTAATGCCTCAAATGGGTTGGGCCCAGTACCCATTTTTTCAAGCAGGGTCATACAATCAGCGTAGATTTGACAAGGGTGCAAAAGATCGGTCAGGGCATTGACCACAGGCACGGACGCATGCCGGGCAAATTCTTCGATTATGTCATGGCCATGTGCACGGATAATTAATCCATCCAAAAACCGGGAAAGAACTTTGGCCGTATCCGCAACACTCTCTCCTCTGCCGATTTGTGTGCTCGATTGATCGAGGATTAAGGGGTTTCCACCAAGCTCCCGAATGCCTACTTCAAAGGATACCCGGGTGCGGGTGCTTTGTTTGTAAAACATCATTCCCCAGTTTTGCCCGCCAAGGTCCTGAGTGGGGCGTTGGGCACGAGCAGACTTCAATTCATATGCGGAGGCAAATATTCTGATCACCTCCTCTTTTGAAAAATTATTTTCCTGCAAAAAGTGTCTCATCATTTATAGGTTTAACGGTCAATTTTGGAAAGTCCTGAATGTAAAATTTCTAAGCTTTGGGCAATCTCCTCCTCTTTTACGGTCAAAGGGGGAAGCAGGCGCAAGGTTTGGCCCGCAGCTCCAACGGTTAGCAAACCGTTGACACGCAGTAAGGCAATAAGTTCTGCTGGCTCATAAGCGAGCTGGATTCCGAGCATCAATCCCCGGCCCCGAATCTCAACAATAGATTCCGGAAACTCACTGGCAAGGAGTTGCAATCCCTGCTCCAGAAGACTGCCCATTTGCTGGGCCCGCAGGATCAGGTTTTCATTTTCAATAGCATCAAGTACGGCATGAGCAGCGGAACAGGCGAGGGGGGATCCTCCAAAAGTTGTACCATGACTACCTGGGGTAAAGAGAGAGGAATATTTCTCGCAAACCCAGATTGCACCGATCGGGAAGCCCCCTCCGAGCCCTTTGGCCATGGCAATGGCGTGTGGCTGAGTTGCCGATTTTTGATACCCCAAAAATTCTCCTGTTCTTGCCACACCCGCCTGGACTTCGTCCATCAAAAAAAGTAAGTTATGCTGGTTGCATATATCTTGGACGCCCTTAAGAAATTCATTACTGGCCACATGCAGACCTCCTTCGCCCTGGATAGATTCAAGCAGAATGGCAGCGGTCTGCTCATCAATGGCTTTTTCGAAATCGGCCAAATCATTTAATGTGCAAAAAACAAACCCGGGAAGAAGCGGTTCAAAACCCTGGCGGTATTTGTTGGATTGTGTAGCAGATAGTGCACCGAGGGTCCGCCCATGAAATCCGTTATTGGCAACGAGAATTTTTGTCCGCTTGGGTGAGTTCTGATTTCCATGCAGTCTGGACAGTTTGATCAATGCTTCGTTGGCTTCTGCTCCGCTGTTACAAAACAAAATCTTCCCCGCTCCAATTTTCTCGACCAATCTTTCCGCCAACCTGACTTGCTCAGGAATGGAAAACAAGTTTGAGCAGTGAGCGAGTTTGCCTGTTTGTTCTTGCACCTGTTTTACCCATTCTGGATGGCTGTGCCCGAGGTTGGTTACTGCAATGCCAGAAGTGAAGTCCAAATACTCTTTCCCCTGGGTATCCCACAGTTTGGTCCCCTGGCCCCGTACAATCTCAATCGCAGGGGGTGCATAATTTGAGAGTAAGAAAGACTGATGCCGTTTGAGATCCATAATCAAGCGTGCACAATTTCGGTGCCGATGCCCTGATCGGTGAAAATTTCTAATAAGATACTGTGAGGCATCCGTCCATCAATGAAGTGCACCCGGTTGACTCCGGCTTTCAAGGCCTCCACCGCACTGTTGACCTTTGGTAACATACCGGCGGCAATCACTCCATTTTCTTTAAGCGGTTCCACTTCGTTAACTGCAAGACTGGAGAGTAAGGAGGACGGATCGGCGGGTTCCCTGAGTAATCCTGGGACATCAGATAAATAAACCAGCCTGCGGGCACCCAGTGCAATCGCAACCTTGGAAGCCACATTGTCTGCATTCACATTAAAGCAGATGCCTGCATCATCGGAGGCCGTGGATGAGAGAATGGGCATTTGACCATTCTCGAGAGCCTGTAGAATTGGGTCAACCTGCACTTGGGTAACTTGACCCACATAACCCAAGTCATGGATTCCCTGTAGTTTTTCGCAGAGTAAAACCTCTTTGCCTGGGAATCTCTGTACCTCGCAGTCATGGGAAGACACAAATTGAGCCACTTCACGATTTACCTGATCGTTGAGAACAGTATCCACTGCGTCCATAGTCTGTTCATCGGTAACCCGCAGACCATCCAAAAATTGTGCCTGGATGCCGCGTTTCTCGAGTTCTTTGGTAATGGCCTTTCCGCCTCCGTGCACCACGACCACTTTGATGCCCACAAAATGAAGAAAGACCAAGTCTTTGGCCACCCCGGCCCGAACTTCTGGATCGGGAGAATCCATAAAGCTACCCCCGTATTTAACCACGAAAATGGAGCCCCGAAACCGCCTCACATAGGGAAGGGCCTCCATGAGGATGCGTGCTTTGGCCTGACTTTCCTCGAATTCAATCATCTGTGCTTACTCGCTCTTGTTGTAGTTAACATATTCTTCACTTAGGTCATTGGACCAAAGGATTGCCGATCCATTGCCCTGGTTAAGGTTAATGGAAATCACAAATGCTTTTTGGGAAACGATCTCCTTCCATTTAGCTTTGTTCATGGGCAATGGTTTACCCCTTTCGACTGCAGGAACATCGTTGTAGGACAGGTCAAGAAGATCGAAATCGATGCCTGCTTTAGCATAACCAGCCGCGTCCACTATTCTTCCCCAATTTGGATCGGATCCATACCAGGAAGATTTTACCAGCAAAGAATTTGCAATGCACCGGGCAACTTTTTCTGCAGCTTCATCGTTGGCTGCACCTTCAATTTGCAACTCAACAAATTTGGTAACTTTTTCTCCATCGGTCACACATTTGCGGGCGAGGGTAGTGCAAACCTGAATAACCGCTTCTTCAAAAGCGGACCTGATTTCATGGGATTCTTGTTCCACATTCACCCGCGAAAATCCATTGGCCAAAAAGAGCACCGAGTCATTCGTGCTCATGTCCCCATCTATGGTCATCCGGTTAAATGATTGGTTTACTGCTTTGGTCAGGCATTTCTTAAGAAAGGCTGACGATACTGCAGCATCCGTAGTAAGAAATGCGAGCATGGTTGCCATATCCGGTTGAATCATCCCAGCTCCTTTTACGGTTCCACCAATGGTGATCTTTCCCGCAGAAGTGTCGATCTGGGCAGAGCAGGATTTGGTGCAGGTATCGGAAGTAAGAATGGCCTCCTGAAAGGCCTTGCCTCCATCGAGTTCATCCAAGGTGTCCTGACAGGCATGAGCAATGCCAACAGTGATACGGCTCATGGGTAATTGGACTCCAATTCTTCCAGTCGAGCAAACGAGAATTTCACGGGAATGAACTTGCAAATGTCTGGCAGTCTCAGCTGCCATTTTGGCACAGTCCAAATCGCCTTGTTTTCCAGTGCATGCATTTGCATTTCCACTGTTGGCAACCACTCCATGAAAAATTTGCTTGGGATCACTGAGCAACTCCATGCAGTATCGTACCGGAGATGCTTTTACATCGTTGCTGGTAAAAGTCCCTGCAGCAGTGCAGGGCCGTTGGGAATAGATTACTCCCAGGTCCAGTTTTCCATTATTTTTGCCCATAATGTTGCTAGCTACACCGGAGGCAAAAAAGCCCTTGGGTTCAGTTACTCCATCGCAATCTAGAAAAAACTTCATAGCAATCCACAGTCCTCACTATATCCATTGCAAAGATTCATCGACTGTATGGCTTGTCCGCCTGCACCCTTGATCAAGTTATCTTCTGCGGAGCAAATGATGTAGCGGTAGGTCCGCTTGTCTTCTTGAACCGCTAGATCAATCCTGTTTGTTCCGACTACCCGTCCGGTCTCCGGCAGGTCTCCGTCGTTGAGGACTTGCACGAAAGGCCTTTGCGAGTACGAATTTTCCCAACATTCCCTGATCGCATTGGCATGGAACGAATTTTTGGGCTTTACCGAGATGGTCGAACAAAGACCGCGGTTCATTGGGCCAAGATGCGGGACAAAAGACAAGACAACCGGCTCTCCCGCAAAATGGGTCAACTGTTCTTCCATTTCCGACAGATGCCGGTGCTTGGGCAGTCCATAGGGTCCTGCACTCTCATTTCTTTCACAAAAGAGCAATCGCTCGGAAGCATTTTTGCCCGCTCCGCTTATTCCGCTAATGGAATTTATGACAATTTCTGATTTTTCGATAAGATCATGCTTAAGCAGGGGGGCAAGGGGAACGATCACACTGGTTGGGTAACACCCTGGTGATGCAATAAGAGAGGACTTTTCCCAGCTAAGATCGTGCAGTTCGGGAAGCCCATACTGGGCTAAGGGTAACCAATGTGGGGCAGGGTGCTTGCCTCCGTAAAATTCCTCATAGATTGCAGGGTTATCCAGCCTGAAATCTGCAGATAAATCGATAATTTTTTTCCCCGCATCCAACAGAGGAATGGCATATTCTGCAGCTGTTCCATGAGGGAGAGCTAAGAAAAATAACTCGATTTCTGATTGTACTAACTCCTCGATACTAGGGCTGATAAACGATTTGTTTTGTCCACGCCTGCCCACTTTCGGAATGATTGCGGAAAGAGGTTGGCCCGCATTTGCCCTCGAGGTTACAGTACATAATTCTATTTCGGGATGCCCGATCAGTAAGGAAACAAGCTCTTGTCCAGTATATCCGGACGCACCAACTATGCCTACTTTCATGATGAAAAAATTTTGTTGTGGAACATTATAAAAAACAAACCCCCCGGTTGGAGTTCCGAGGGGTTGAATAAAAGGTGACTAAAATTTGAGTGATTATCGTTTAGAAAATTGAAACCTTTTACGAGCCCCGGGACGACCAGCTTTTTTACGCTCGATTTTACGGGGGTCTCGTCGGAGATGACCCGCTTTTTTGAGAGGAGAGCGTAGGTCGGCATCCATTTTTTCGAGTGCACGGGATAATCCGTGACGGATCGCACCCGATTGTCCGGTGCCGCCACCACCGCGAACATTGACAGAAACATCTAGCTTACCATTTTTCTCAACGCAGACCAAGGGCCCAATGACCGCTTTTTTCTGTTGTTCAGTGGAACAGTAATCATCGATGTCGCGATTGTTAATCGTGATGGATCCTGAACCTGGGCGTATACGAACCCGGGCAGTGCTTGTTTTCCTGCGACCTGTGGCAATAAAATCTTGGTTTTTAGCTTTGGCACTCATGTTGTGTAAAGGAATTAAGAAAGAAGAGGGGAGGGTTGTTGGGCGGAGTGAGGGTGTTCTTCGCCCGCAAAAACACGTAGCCTGGTCAGCATACCACTGGAAAGCTTATTTTTGGGCAACATGCCTTTGACTGCATTTGTAATGATAAATTCAGGACGGTTTTCACGAAAATCTGCAACCGTACGGTACTTTTCATTTCCCATGTACCCAGAGTAAAACATATACTGTTTTTGTTCCTCCTTAGAACCGGTCAATTTAACTTTGTCGGCATTGATAACCACGACATAATCCCCCGTGTCCACATGGGGAGTATAAGTGGGCTTATTGCGACCTCTAAGTGCATTGGCAATCTGAACGGCTAAGCGTCCAAGAATTTGGCCGGAAGCATCTACGATCTTCCAGTCGTGGGTAACGGATTCCTTTTTGGCCAGGGTAGTCTTCATCGAAAATTAAGTAAAAAGGAATAAAATGAATTATTTCGAGTTGTTCGTCAACCGAACAATCAATCAAATGTATGGATTGAGAGGGTTTTAAAATTGACCGGTCCCGAGGTCGGCAAGGGTTTGATCGTAAAACTTACTCCCGTAGCCCATGACCCGATCGGTGTTGTCAAAGACCACTGGCATATATTTCTTCTCGACATCCTTATCAGAAAGGACCCCCTCATTTCCGCCTTTGCGGATTTTGTAGAACCAAACGCTACCCCAGTCGTAACCTTCCAAGTAATTGGCAACGCCTGCCAAGTTGGAAACTTGGTTCTTGGTCATTCCTATGGAAAGTGCCATTAGATTTTCAACATTTTTGCCAACTGCAGCATCGGCATCTTCGAAGGGACTTCCGCCGCCACGAGAGATTCCAGCAGAACCTTTAAAGCAACCAGCTAAAATAATAAGGCAGGAAAGGCATCCTATGGTCAACAATTTCTGAGTTATCCTCATCATGAGTATATCTTTTACCCCAACACGATCAAGTGGGGCAATCCCAATTTGAACTGGGAGTAATAGATTTTAAAAAAAGTTCTATTGTGATGTAATTCTTTCCAATGCCTGATAACTACGGGCAATCATCTCTCTTGGGTCGTCCAACAGATTGGCAGAAGCCAGCGCATTGTCCAGTAATTGGTTGGCGACCAATAGAGCAGTAGGTTCGTCTTTTTCAATAAGTTTGTGCAAACCATGAATGATGGAGTGCCTCGGATTAATTTGAAATTTTACCTTACTTGCTGGCATTTCATCGTCTGGTCCCTGCATCATCTTCATAATTCTTCTGGCAGATGCACCACCCATCCCGTCTTCTCCCACAACGCAGACTGGACTGTTGATCAGACGCTCACCCGTTTCCACTTCAGATACGCGATCCTTGAGAGATTCTTTGATCCAATTAGATAATTTTTTGACAGCTTTCTTGTCCAAGCTCTCTCCGCTAGGCTCTTCATCCAATTTTTCCAGCTTCAATTCTTCGGAATCTGCCGAAATAATTTTTTTATCTTTAAATTCACGCAGCGACTGCATCACATATTCGTCAACCGGCTCGGTCAGCAGCAGGACTTCATATCCTCTGGCTTGTAGAGCTTCCAAATAAGGACCTGATTCGATCGATTTGCGGTTTTTCCCATAAAGAAACAGAATCTCCTTTTGATCGCTCGTCATGCGGTCAAGGTAATCCTCCAAGCCAGTAAGCTTACCTTCCTCCGAGGCGGTCGATTGAAAGCGCAGCAATTTGGCCAAGTCATCTTTGTAGGTGAAGTCTGTGGCCACACCTTCTTTAATCAGTGCTCCAAACTCTTGCCAGAATTCCAGGTAGGTTGCCTCTTCTTTCTTTGCTTGTTCGTTAAGAAATTTGATGAACCTTTTGGTTAGAACCTGCCCCAACTTACGCAACAATTCACTGTCTTGCATGGTTTCACGGGAAACATTCAATGGAATGTCAGAACTGTCCACCACACCCCGCAAAAACCTTAGCCATTCGGGAAAAAGATTTTTGGGCTCGGCATCAATCAGAACCTTTCGGCAATGCAGGGCAACCTTGTTTTCATTGCGAAACATTCCCATCTTTTCCATATTCCTTTTGGGTACAAAAAGAAGGGAGTTGATCTCGAGCGGTGCATCCGCATTGAAGTGCAGTCGCATCAGGGGAGATTCGTAATCATTGGCCTGAAACTTGTAAAACTCTTCGTACTCTTCGTCCTTGATCTCCGACTTGGACCGTAACCAGATTGCATCAACCGTGTTAACCTTCTCACCGTTTACGGAAACGGGGAACTGAACAAACGCGGAATATTTTTTTACAATATCCTTGATTCTGTCTTCCTTGGCAAATTCATCAAAATCATCCTTTAACTGAATAACAATTTTGGTTCCCCGCCTCTGGCCATCGGCTTTCTCAATGGAGTACCCTCCCGCTCCGTCACTTTCCCAGCACAGTCCTTCGCCCTCTTGCTTCCAGGTGCGGGTGTAGACTTTGACGGCATCGGAGACCATGAAGACACTGTAAAATCCAACGCCAAATTTTCCGATGAGTGCTTCGTTTTTTTCGCCATCATTCTGTAAAGCTTCCAAAAATTCTTTGGAGCCAGAATGGGCAATTGTGCCAAGATTTTTTATCAGTTCTTCCTCGGTCATGCCGATTCCGAAGTCTTGTATGATCAATTGTTTTGCCGAATCATCGGTGTTGATATTGATTTCGAGATCGAGGTTGTCGTCCAGAATATTTTGCTCGGTCAGTTGAGTGCGACGCAACTTTTCGAGGGCATCGGAGGCATTGGAAATAAGCTCGCGTACAAAGATTTCCTTATCTTTGTATAGGGAATTAACAACAATATCGAGGACCTGCTTGGTCTCGGCTTTGAATTGGTGAGTGGTTGCTTGAGTCATAGTGCAAAGCGGTCGATTTTATCATTTTCAGCGATGTCTTCAAGAAATTATGATTTCGCAACCTAGCTGGGAAAAAATTTGCTATGAATTCTTGAATTTTTTACGGAAGTATTCGTAGGCTTGGTTGATCTCCTTGGCTTTTTTTTCTGCCACCTCTCGAATCTCAGCACCCATGGCAGATACTTTATCAGGATGATATTGGGCAATGGTGCTACGATAGGTTGATTTAATTTTTGGAAAATCATTCAGGTCATCCTTGGACAGACCAAGAAGTTCTGCCATTTCTAGTTCTTCGACCTTGGGGAAAATGACCTTTTTTGCATCTTGGAAGTTTGTCTTTTCCTGAGTACTTTCCGCGGTTTTTTCATTTTCTTTGTAGTCTTCTTCAGGAATAAAGTTTTCAGATCTCTGGGGCTCTTCTGGTTTTTGTTCGCTCTCTTTTTTCTGATTCCCCGAGGAGATCGGTTCTTCGCTGTTTTGTTCTTCAGTTCGTGGTTTTTTCCGTGCAACCCGACCGATAAAAAAATCGAGTCGCCATAACATCCACCATGTGGAGCAGAACAACAATGCCCAAGTGACTTTTTCCAAACCCTCCGTAACACGGTTTGGAGAGTTTCCAGTAATCGATCTCCAGCCTGTCCAGTCGTGATAAAATGTAAAAAGGGAAGAGCTGTAATACTGGGCTAACAAATAAGAAAGTCCAGCTGCAACTACCCCGCCACATAAGATGGAACCAGTCAGAATCTTCGATTTCATCAAAACTGGATCGGGGGAAGTTGGCCCGTGCAGGTTTTGTAAAAAAACAAAACCATGCCTCCACAAATAATGAGTACCCATCTTTTCGCTGGTTTGTTTTCTTTCATGTTGAGAGAAGCGATGAGGGGGTTGGAAGAAAGTGGTGGTAGGGGTCGGATTCGAACCGA
>JAYNJW010000009.1:0-58301 GCA_038110535.1 Opitutia bacterium
TTTCTCCACACTGCACCTTGGGTGCTTTACCCACAACGGCGATTTCCTCTTTCCCTTCGTTTCCCTTTAATTTCCCAATCAGAAAACCATTTTCTTCGTTATAGAAAGTGATTCGTTCGAGGACGCCCTCAAGAAAATTGATATTTTCTGGCTTGGTATTTTTCGGGGAGGCCATACTGATCCTCACCTTAATACATAGTTGGGATAAGTATCATAGTTGGGATAAGTATGAATCAAATGGAAAGATTGTTTCGAAATGACTTAAAACCCAATTCCTGTTTCTATGCCAAGTTGGTGAAAACTTTGGTAGTCCATACGATCAGCGGATGAGCGACCGTCCAGTTCATAATATAAGCTAGATTGCCAATATTCATTCCATTTTACTTCCAAACCGAGCAGAAAGGAGTAGTGGAAAGCCAGGTCGGTGGATGAGTAATTTTCGGAAGTTATTTCATAATGGGCAGAGGAGGCACCAATGCTTGCCTGCGTTTTGACTGCAAAATGCTCTGATAATGTCCAGTCCTGACCAACAGTGAAGCCGAAATTGATTAAACGGTTGTCTCCGGTGGTCGCAGAACCAGCTAATGTATCCGTATCGAAGAATTTACCCTCAATAAAGGCACCGATGTAAGACTCATCCTCAAAGAAACGGTTATATTCAAGGCCGATTTCAAAGCCGTTTTCAAATTCGATATCATGGTTCCCAGCATCAGAGTATGTGCTGTCGTTGGGGATTGAAAAGCCCAGGTAAAAAGAAAGTCGGTTTTTGGGTAGAACAGGCACTTCGAAATCTTGCAAGCTCGTGTCTATGGGCAGAGCCAAAGAACCTTCCTTGTCATGCTCTCCCTCATCCAAATTGATAACCGGTAAAGCAGAAGGCATCACAGGTTTTGAGCCAGAGGATAGGTCTGGGGCGGGGGAGACCGCCCGTAAATCTAAGCGGTTGAGCAAATCATCAATACGGTTCTCTAACCGATTAAAACTATCCGCGACCTCATTGTGGTTAATTGAGGACTGCTCATCGGGCAGTGAGGGCAGGATAATTTCAGGAAGTTTGTCTTCCACAATCACTGCAGGAAGTGCCTCTTGTTCAAACGGAGGTTGGGAGGCAGTAGTGCTTTTTGAATCTACCTTTTGTAAGCGTTCGAGCATTTGATCAATCCTGCTTTCCAAATCATTTAATTCATTGGAATGAAGGGATAGGCAGCTAAGGAGCACAAATGAAAAAAATAATTTTCGCAACCAATTCATCTTCTGGATCTTGGATCAATGCAAACGGTTATAGGCACTAACCAGGGCAAGCAATCCACTTTTTTCAATGCTCGCATGAATGCCACAACCATAGGCAACCCTTCCTGCTTTGGTCTGCAATTGGATAAAGGCGGCTGATTCGGTGGCTGAACCACCACCAATGGAATGCTGGCGATAATCGGTGAGTTTAAAATCTTTAAGTCCAGCTTCTTCGAGTGCATGGACAAATGCATTAATTGGTCCATTTCCGCAGCCAGAAATCTCCCGGGATTCACCGTTTAATGAAATTTTAGCGGAACAGGAGATCTCATCGGCCGAAAATTTATTTGTTTCATAGGAAATTAGTTCAAGAGGAGAATGAATCTCAAGAAACTCTTTCTTGAATGCCTGATAAATTTCCTCGGCTGCAAGTTCCCGTGATTCGGAGTCCGCTTTTTCATTCATCAATAAACCGACCTCTGGGTGCATGGGTTTTGGGAGGTCCAACCCGAATTCCCGGGAAAGTACATAAGCGACCCCTCCCTTGCCACTTTGGCTGTTGATGCGAATGATTGCTTCGTAGGACCGGCCGATATCCTGAGGGTCAATAGATAAGTATGGAACCTGCCAATGATCCTTTTCGCTCGCTCCTTCCTTGGATCTTAAGTCCATTCCTTTCTTGATCGCATCCTGATGCGATCCAGAGAAAGCGGTAAAGACGAGATCCCCACCATAGGGATGGCGCTCATGCACAGTCATGCCAGTTGTCCGTTCATACACCTCGCGAATCTCCCCGATATTATCGAAATTGAGCGAGGGATGAAGGCCTTGGCTGTACATATTCAGAGCGACTGTGACAATATCGAGGTTGCCGGTCCGTTCCCCATTTCCAAATAAAGTACCTTCCACCCGGTCGGCACCTGCAAGAAGGCCAAGTTCCGTGGCCGCAGTGCCTGTTCCCCGGTCATTGTGGGTATGAAGACTAATAATTGCCTTATCCCGCTCCCGTAAATTTTTACAGAACCATTCAATCTGATCGGCATGGACATTTGGGGTAAATAATTCAACAGTCGCTGGGAGGTTTAAAATAATTGGATTTTGCGTGTCTGGTTCCCATGCGTCCATGACAGCTTCGCAAACCTCCAATGCATATTCCACTTCTGTGTCTGAAAAGCTTTCAGGGGAGTACTCCAGTTGAATTTCAGTGTCAGGAAGCTCGGGTAGAAGTTTTTTGACAAGCAATACTCCCTCGATCGCGATCTGCTTAATTTGCTCCTTGGACATACCGAAGGTAACCCGTCTTTGCAGGGGAGATGTTGAATTGTAGACATGTACAATGGCCTTCTGTGCACCTTCCAGACTTTCAAAACTTCTACGGATCAGATGTTCTCTAGCCTGTGTAAGTACTTGCAGTGCAACCCCATCTGGTACCAGTTTCTCCTCGATGAGTTTTCGAGCAAAATCAAACTCGGTTTGTGCAGCAGAGGGGAAACCGATCTCGATTTGTTGAAAGCCAATATCGCAAAGCAATTTGAATAGCTCGAGTTTCTCTTTTACGCCCATTGGTATAGGGAGGGCTTGGTTTCCGTCCCGCAGATCAACACTGCACCACATGGGCACGCGATCAATGGTTTTACTGGGCCATTCTCTATCGGGTAAATCTATGACACCCCATGGCTTGTATTTTGTAATTGGACTTTTTTGCATTTCTCGGGATCTTCTTTTATTAGCTTTAAGGTCTTTTGAAAAGGGTTAATCCTCGAACTAACAGCTTCTTGGTTAAATGGAGGTTGTCTGCGTATGTGGTTTGAATATTGTAATTAGCCGAATGGATTCTTCTGCTACAGTTGATAGGAATATATCTGGTAAAGTTGTTGTGCTCGGGGTTTCTGGCTCGATTGCCGCGTACAAGGCGGCAGATTTGTCTAGTGAATTACGCAAAGCCGGGGCTGAAGTATTTGTTGCGATGACGGAATCGGCCACCCGTTTTATTTCCCCCTTGACCTTGGCGACACTGTCCCGCAATCCGGTCGCATCCTCGCTTTGGGAGGAGCAGTCCGGATGGCAACCTGGGCATATCGATTTAGCTGATCAGGCAGATCTCTTTCTAGTTGCCCCTGCTACGGCTAACCAATTGGCAAATTTTGCTTATGGACAAGCCCCGGACATACTGGGATCCATCTATTTAGCGACTCGAGCACCCGTGCTGATCGCCCCTGCGATGAATGGCAAGATGTATGAGCATCCAGCAACCCAGCAAAATCTCATTACTTTGCGAAGTCACGGAGTCCGTTTCGTGGATCCCATAGTTGGGGAATTAGCTTGTGGATACCAAGGATTAGGCAAGCTCGCCGAAGTGGGAGACATATTAAATGCAGCCTGTGCATTGTTATCCATCTAAGCATAAAAAAAAGCTCATCCCGGAGGATGAGCTTTTAAGAGTTTGCAGGCCGTCGCTTATGCGGCGGTGGGTAATTCCTGCAGGGAAGTTTGTTTGCGCTTAACTTTTTTGAGCCGCGATCGTCGTCTTAATCCACGATCTAATTTTTCAATGAGGTCATCAATCGATTTAAAGATATTGTCTGAGGCAGCAGAGATAGTGATGGTCGTCCCTTTGAGTTCGAGATGCCCCTTGGCCACGAATTCATTTTCGTGGGATGAAGATTTTGCGGATCTTTCCAACTCAATTCGTGCCCGTATGATTTTTTCTTCATGCTTGAAGATTTTCTCCATTTTCGAAGAAACGATCTCCTTATGAGCGTCGGTTAGAGAGAGATGAAGTCCGGATAGAATCAGATTATTCTTCATATATGCGTTATTTAATTTTGGTTATAATCATGTACAGAATTGTACAGGTCTAGGCTTTACCCAACCATAGGATTTCCAAATTCTCCAACTTTATTTTAATTTTTTTTCTTTTGAACTCAGACACGCACAATCAATTAGCCTTAAATGATGCTCCCTTGGTTGCGATGGAGGACTTCAGGCAATGGATATTACACGAGGATGAAAATTTACTGGTTTTGGATAAACCTGGTTGGTTGGTTTGTCATCCATCCAAGAATGGACCCTTTTCCAGTCTGATTGGAACTGCCAAAGAATATTTAAAATCTGAAACTTTGCATCTGGTCAGTCGATTGGACCGTGAGACCAGTGGGGTGGTGCTGTTGGCTAAAAACCGTAAGGCGGCAAGCTACTGGCAAAAGGGAGTGGAGATGAAAAGCGTTCGGCGTTGCTACCTCGCTATTTTGGAAGGAGTAATGAGTGAGCCACAGGAAGTTTCCACTTTTCTGGGAAAGGATCCAGAAAGTGCCGTTTTCGTTAAGCAACGAGTTACCGAAAACAGTCGGAAAGCAAAATATGCGGAAACTCATTTCCTTCCGCTCGTAAGCCAATCTGGGTTCACCCTTTGCTCGATCACCACTGTAACCGGGAGAAAGCACCAAATCCGGGTGCATGCACAATCGATTGGTTGTCCTTTGGTTGGCGAAAAGCTCTACGGAAAGGATGAAGGGATTTACCTTGAGTTTTGTGCCGGTGGTTGGCGAGATGAGTGGAGTCAATTGCTGGGAATGTACAGGCAGGCACTCCATGGAAGGTGCCTAACTGATTTAAATTCAAAGTGGGAGTTTTTATCGCCATTACCGGATGATTTTGTGGAGTTTCTCCGGGCAAGCATGAATCTTCAGTCCGATGCAATCAACCAACTCGTAAGAGAGGCGGATATTCAATTTCAACACAATTTGTCCAAGAATTAAGTTGTCCTGGCAAGGCGAGCTTTACACTATTATCCATCTATGTCTGCTGCTCCCACTCCCGCATCTCCCCTTGAAGCATTAAAGGCCGGATTCCGTCGTGCCTGCGTGCGCCGATTGGTGGGGGACGAAGAGGGTGCGGTGCAGGTTCTTCGGGATGAAATTCCTGGTTTAGTTGTAGGTTGGGCCAAGAGTACACCGCTGGATCCGTCGGAAAAGAAAGCAAAACTCAAGGAAATGTTTGATGACGAGTCCGGGCGGGCGGATGAATTGGCGGTTGCGTTTGATCTTTTTGCAGGTCGCTTTGAAACGAGGGTTGCGGAATTGGTACGGACAGAAGTATCTTCCTTGGCTGACCGTGTCGGCCAGCTTACTCAGGACTTGACGAGTGCAGTCAGGCAAGTGGAATCCATCACCGCAAGGCTCAGGGATTTTAAAATGCTCTCATTATCAGATGCTCACCCAACATCATCTGTTCAAGCCGATTTCTTGTCAGAGGATATTTCTTCTCCTCCAAGCGATACACAAAAGACTGAGGGTGATTCTGTTTTACCGGAAAAGATTCATCCGAATAAAAAGTCCGATAAGATAGAAAATGTAACCAAGCCAGCCAAGGGCTTGGCCATTGGTGAAGAATTACCTTCTGAACCTATTGAGGCAGATGAGCAAAAGAAGGCTTCCGAGCTGGATCCACCATCCGGGACGGGATTGAGGTTTGACGAAATCGAAGAAATGATTGATGAGATTCTCTCGTATGAAGCAAAATAATAGAAGTGAATTTCCTCATCTATGAGCGAACCGGTTACAGAAGAACTTGATAAAACGACTGGGGAAATCGTGGACACCCCGGTTTCAATGAAGAAAAAACTACCCCTTGGCTTGGACTTGGGTACGCTGCAGTCCTGTATTTTGAGCAAATTGAGCAAGCCTGGATCCGACCAGCACCACGGAATTCTTGTCCCCACTGTGGTGGGATATCCGGAGGAGGGAATCCTTGCAGGCATATTGCCTGGCAATTCCGAGATGCTCCATGGTGACGATGCCCTCTCCAATCAATTACACCTGCGCTTAGTTAATCCCCTTAGTGATGGTGTAATTCAGGACGTTGAGGCAGCCAAGTCCTTCCTTGGATATTTAAGGGAACAAGTTGATCCTGAGTTTAAAGGGGACGCGCTATGCGTGATCGGAATCCCCGCAGTTGCAGATGAGGAGGCAAAGCATAAGCTTCAGGAAGCGGCAAAATCAGTATTTGATGGGGTGCTTCTTATCCCTGAGCCTTTTTTAGCCGCACTGGGCATGCGGGATGAGGATCGTTTGCAGGACGATAATTATAAAGACCCAGTCAGTAACTCTTTATTTGTGGACATTGGAGCTGGTACGACTGATTTTTGTATCATTCAGGGTTATTTCCCAAAACCGCAGGATTTACTTAGTATTCCTTTCGGTGGGAATGAAGTGGATGTAATTTTGGACCAGTTAGTCCGCGAGAGTTATCCAGAGGTTAACCTGCCCATTTCCATGATTCGTGCTTTCAAAGAAGAGTATTCCTATGTGGGGGAACCTGAATCCGGGGTGCGGGTTAAGGTACCAGTGGAAGGTAAGCCAAGAAAGATCGAGATTGGCAAGCAAGTGGGTGAAGCATGCAACCGTTTGGTGGATGAAATTACTGAATCTCTCAAGCAAGTGATTGCATCTGCATCCCCTCAATCAGTTTTTTCTTTGTTGCAAAATATTATTCTAACCGGTGGAGGTAGCCGCATCAGAAATATCGATCAGGAAATTCAGCAAAGGCTCGTAGACGAAGGATACGAGAATCCGGAAGTTAGGCTTTCTGAGAAGGACTATTCTCCCCTTGTTGCCATTGGTGCTCTCAAAGTTGCCAAGGCTGCCCGGGCAGACCAATGGATCCGTTAGTACGCCAATCTGGGTACTGCAAAAAAAGGTTTTTTATCTAGAATATACCGTTTAGGCTTTGGTTAAGCCTTTCAGATGCCTCATCGATTGCAGCAATGATTTTCTCAGGTTCTTTATGATCCTCGATTAAAATATTCCAGCCATCCAGTTGCTGGTAGGAACCGGGTTTTTTACCTTTGCATTTATTTAATCCAGTAAAGCCTAGCTCGCAGACAATGGCTTGGGAGACCTGAATTGCAGCAGCCAGCTTCGGGCTTTCTTTCGACTTATAAGGTTGGTCATGCCAATGGATTGCATCCACAATTTCATCTGAAATATGATGATTCCATAAATAATAGGCTCCGATTTTGGCATGATCCCACCCAATTCTGGCATGCTCTTCGTCAATGATATCATCAGCGGAATCATATTTTTTTAAATATATTTTTTGGAAATACTCAGGGAAAGTAATGGCCAGGATTAAAATACCGAGGTTATGGAGAAGACCAGCCACATAATCCGCCTCTTCCTCGTAACTGATTTCAAGCACGGAAAGTAATTCCCTAGTCAGAATGGCTGTCCCTATACTGTTTTTCCAAAACTCTTCCCAAGGAAAGGAAGGAGTGTTCTTTCCCAATTCCAAAATCTCTTCAATCACGGGAGTTGCCAATAGTAACTCGCGGATTCGATTAAGGCCTAAAAAGATCGATGCTTCCTCAACTCCGCTTATACGTTTGTTGTCCTTGCTTCCAAAAAAGATCGAATTTACCAAATCGAGCACCCGGGTAGTTAAGGATGGGTCCAGTCGAATGACCTCGGCAATTTGAGCTAAAAAACTATCTTCCGATTCTAATAGGGAACGAAGGGTTTCGTTTATGCTTCGCAAAGAAGCAAGCTTTGGGCACTGGTTAATCCTTTCGATGAGAAGGAAATCAGAAGGAGGCTGCATGATGAAAGAGGACGGGCGAAAATTGCCCCGAAATCCTTACCCGGTCAAAATGACCGAATTCACCCTTTGCGGATGGATATTTTCTCCGGAAGCAATCGAACTATGAAAGAACTGATTGGCCAGCCTGCAGGTTGAGGTGTCAGGGCGTAAGCTTATAAAATCACCAGAGGAGGAAAGAAGACGAACCGATCCATCAGATAATTGATCCAAGGCAATCGAATTCCCAGTATTTCGGGAGAGAAATTCCGAAACTTCTGGGGATTTTAAAAGATCGGACCTTAGTTGATCGAGATCATCAATTTTCGCTATATTACTATGCTGGTGTGCGAGTAAGTTGTTTTCAAAATTTGCCTCAGTTGCTGGGGAGACCTCGGCGGTGGCAGGCAGAGCTTGCTTAAGAAGATTACCCCCAAGATTGATTAAACCAGTTGCGATTACAGGATCCATGAATGAATCAGTAGCAACTTTTTTGCCAATTTCTTAAAATATTTTCCTCAGGCAGTTTCTGTTAATCATTTCTTCTGCAATTTGGATGGCATTGAGAGCCGCACCCTTCCAGAGTTGGTCACCGGTGACCCAGAATGCTAGACCATTCTCAGATGCGTGGTCCACTCGGACCCTCCCAACTTGGCAGTTTTCTTTTTCCGAGGAATAGAGGGGCATGGGATAAATATTCTCTTCAAACTTCTCCACAAAATCCAGGCCATCAAAAGAACTCAGTGCCTGGACAGCGTCTGGCAGGTTAACACGATTGGTAAATTCAGCATTGATTGAAATTGAATGAGCCCGGTAGACGGGCACCCTCACACAAGTACAGGAAACTTTCAAATTAGGCAGGGAAAGGATTTTTCGGGATTCATTGCCCATTTTTAATTCTTCCTTGGTGTATCCATCTTCGCGGAACTTATCCACATGGGGAATAAGATTAAAAGCGATGGGGTGCGGGAAAGCCGAGGGTAAAGCATTGGGGACAGGAACCCCTGTGACCACTTCTTTGACTTCTTGATCTAAGGAGATCGGTCCCATCGCCCCGGCACCAGAGACAGCCTGATAAGTGGATGCATAAAACTTTTTGAGCCCAAATCTTTTATGGAGCGGGAAAATCGCCATTAAGGCAATGGCACTGGAGCAATTTGGGTTGGCAATGATTCCTCGGTGTTTCTCCAGGTCCGCAGGGTTAATTTCAGGAACAACCAAGGGAACGGATGGGTCCATCCTGAATGCGGAGCTATTATCAATTACAACGCAATTTCTTTTGACCGCCTCATCGGCATATTTTACCGAATTATCTGAGCCCGCACTGAATATGGCGAAATCAAGCCCTTTGAAGGATTCGGGAGTTGTTTCTAATACGGTTCTCTGCTCGCCCAGTACCTCGATTTCAGTGCCCGCTGATCTAGCGGAGGCAAGAAGCCTAACTTCACTTGCTGGAAACTCTCTTTTTTCAAGAAGTTTGATAATTTCTTGGCCAACTGCACCAGTTGAGCCTACGATGCCAACTTTAAACTTTTTCAATGAATATACAGGTAAGGTGTGAATACATGGAGGTTTTAACAAAACTGCAATTGACGGAAACGAACGATCTTTTGTTGGTTTCCATAAAAAGCCAGAAGATGTATCATCAAAAAGAAGGAAAAAGTGTCAAAACATATGTGATTTCAACATCTCTGAATCCTCCAAGCTGTCAGGAGAATTCTTTAGGTACGCCTTGGGGTTTGCATGAAGTAAATGAAATCATTGGCCTAGATCAGCCTAAGGGTATGGTCTTTCAAGGGCGCCGCCCAATTGATCTTTGTTACTGGGAATGTAAGGAAGAAATGAAAAAGAAAAATTTGATTACTTCAAGAATTCTGCGGCTGCAAGGTCTAGAACCAGGTTTAAATCTAGGTAAGGGTGAGGGGATAGATACCTACGAAAGGTATGTCTATGTGCATGGCACAAATAAGGAAGACAAATTAGGATACGCCAGTAGTTCAGGGTGCATTCAGGTTTCCAATGAATCTGCGATTGAATTAGCTGCCCAAATTCCCCTGGGTACCCATCTTTTTATCTCCTTGGCATGAGATGATTGGAAGATTCAGTTCAGTCCCGGTCTGGCTTACGAATCTTGCAAATTGCTTCCTCAAGAAACTCCTCTGGTTTTAGGTCGATTTTTTCCGCAACTCGTTTCCTGAGAAGCTTTCGGCTGACCTTGTATGTAAATAAATCTGAGGGCTCACAATCCTGATCTAAGATAGTTGAGACTCTCGAATTTGGGGACGCAATCTTTGAGGCAGTATGGGAAATCGAGCTTTCAATGGAAAGAAACTGTTGCATTCTCTGGCACGCATTCTTGATCCCTACAAGCAATTCGTCCTCGTTCTGTGGGGAGTATGGAATCACTTCAAAAGGTTGCTTCATTCTGGAGGATAAGAGCTGCCTGAGTTGATGGGTAGAGCATTCCGCACGGTCTTCATCAACTACCAGCACGGAGGGATTACGATCTAGTCCGATTTTCAAAAAGTCATGCAGGCTTTTACAGGTAAAGACGGGATAATCGAAATGATGGCTAAACTTTTCTTCCAGCTTTGAAGTGGAGAGAAAAACGACCAAAGGATGATAGTTCGAAGACCGCTCGTTTGCTTCTTTGATTAATTCGTCTACATTCAGCTCGCTTACTTGATGTGCGAGATGGGGGAATTCCGCAGTAAAAGTGCTCATAATATATCTGGTTAGGGTTGTTTATAATCTAGCCCAAGGAATGGTATCTGGTCAATCCTTCCTTGTTTGGGAGCAGATGCAAGCTTAGCAACCCTGTGTTAGTGAGCAGACCATGGATTCGAAGTCTTGATAAACTTTTTCTGGCTGGAGGGCAGACAATTCCCGGATCGAATGGGTGCCAGTGGCGATCAAGTGGCATGGGAGTCCAGCATTCTTGGCGGTTTCAAAATCGTAGGGAGAGTCACCCACATAAATCGTTTCGGTCTCGCTGAAACCCAGCTTGTTTAATGCAAGTTTGGTCAGTTTCGGGTTTGGCTTTTTCCATTCTGTATCATTTGCCCCTAGGATGAATGATAGGTATTCATTCAAGCCCAAATGGTCGCATGCAGCACGGGCATGTGGGCCATACTTGTTAGTTAAGACTGCACATGCAAAACCTTTCTCATGAAGCAGGCTTAATCCTGGGACCACCCCTGGCAGGGAATGCAACCCGTTGAACATTTCTTTTTCAAAAATAGGACGAAGGATTTCTACGGCTTCCTCAGCTCTTTCTGGTCCGATCAGTTTTACCATAGTCGAATCAGAGGCACCGCCGACCGCTCTTTTAACTCGCTCAAACGAGGGTGCAGGGAAGCCCATTACCTGAAGCGTTTTGGAAAAAGCTTGGTGGATGGCGTGAAACTGATCTACCAAGGTACCATCCAAGTCAAAGAGGATTGCTCGAATCTTCATTTTAGTTAGCGTAAATACAAAGGGACTGGATTGCGATGATTTCTGAAATTATATTTATTACCTCAAGATGAGACTGGAACCTAAATCTTTGCGGATTAGCCCTGCCGAGAAGGCTGTGGATTTTCATCTTAGTGGAGATTGGGTTTTGCATTTGAGTTCTCAAAATGTCGTTGATGCATGTCGCCGTTTTTTTGCAAACCAGGAATCCTCAAACCTAGTTGGAAAGTTTTATTTTTCATCTTCCCAGAAGTGGGATTCCTCCCTGCTTGTTTTCCTTTTGGATATGGAAACAAAATTGAATGCGAAGGATATGCGGGCAGATTTTTCCGAACTTCCGGAAAAGATTCAAAACCTCATCTCTTTTGCCAAGAATCGAAAAGCAGGACAAAAACCAAAGCTCCCTTCAATGTCTAGGCAGTGGGATTTTTGGCTTTTCAATCTATCCAATAAATTCAGCCAATGGTCCACCTTTTGGGGTAAATGGTTGCTCGCATTGGGAAATTTTTTGATTGGACGATCCTTTATGCGTCTTAGCGATTTGTTGTCTATTTGTCGTGATTGCGGGGCATCGGCATTACCCATAGTAACCTTGATTGCCTTTTTGACTGGTTTGACAATGGCGTTCGTGGGCAGTGTTCAACTAGAGAAATTCAATGCGACTATCTATGTGGCAGACCTTGTCTCGCTTGCCATGGTCAGGGAAATGGGTGCCTTAATGGTGGCTATTGTTATGGCTGGTAGAACGGGGGCTTCTTATGCCGCGGAGTTGGGCTCTATGAAAATTCGTGAAGAAATCGACTCTCTTCGCACCTTTGGTATTCCTGCCATGGAATTCTTGGTACTTCCCAGGACATTGGCCTTGTTCATCATGACTCCAATCCTTACCTTATATGCTGATGTGATTGGTATTCTGGGAGGTTTGACAGTGGGGACTCAGGTTATGGACTTTTCCACCCTTCATTATTTTGAACAAACTCAATCGGCATTAACCAATATGTGGGAGGTATATTCTGGACTGATCAAAAGCCTGGCATTTGGGTTAATAATTGGCTTAGTCGGTTGCTACAAAGGAATGTTTACTGGCAACAATTCTGCATCTCTTGGCAAGTCCGTGACCTCTTCAGTCGTGGTCTCGATTACGCTGATTGTTGTCTGTGATGCCATCTTTGAAATTGCGTTTAGTTATCTGGGCTACCGATGAACCAGATCAACGAAAACAGCATTATCGTCGAGGCGAATGGGCTCGAGCTTGGATACAATAAGGAAGTTATTCTTCAAAATATATCCTTCCAAGTTAATCCTGGTAGTTGCTTGGTAATCATGGGTACGAGTGGATGTGGTAAAAGTACCCTGCTTAAATCGATGACAGGTTTGCTTAAACCACATCGAGGAAATGTAAAATTCAGGAACGGCGAACTTTGGGGGAAAGCACACCTTCCCAACCAAGATGTTCTTGCCAATTTTGGGGTGCTTTTTCAAGGAGGTGCTCTTTGGAGCTCCATGAACCTGCTGGAAAATATTTCGTTATCTCTGGAAGCTTTTTCCTCCATGGACAAGGCGGAAATTGAAAACCTCGCCTCCTACAAATTAAGCCTAGTCGGACTTTCCGGTTGTGAATATTTATACCCCTCCGAATTAAGCGGGGGAATGCAAAAAAGAGCTGGTCTGGCCCGTGCCTTATCTATGGACCCGAGTATCCTTTTTTTGGATGAGCCATCTGCGGGACTAGATCCAATTAATTCCAGGCAGTTGGACGAGTTGATCATCGAATTAAAGGAATCGCTAGGACTGACCTTTGTTGTAGTTACTCATGAATTGGACAGCATTTTCTCGATTGCAGATGATGCGATATTTTTGGACGCTCAAGCTAAGTCTATTTTGGCACAAGGTAATCCGATTGCCTTAAAATCTTTCCCTGAACATCCTGAAGTTAGGGATTTCCTGACCCGGTCAAATGGCCCACCTAAAATGGACAACTACTGAGTCTTGGGTTGCGATTTCCTAAGATTTTAAGATAAATTTCTCCTTTAATGAAAAATGCCGCCAATAGTACACTAGTCGGAGCTTTTACGCTTGGCGGTGCCTTGATTTTCTTGGGCTTTCTCTTTTTTACTGGTGGTCTATCGAGCTGGAGGGATGATAACGAAAAATTTGTAATCGTTTTTAATGAAAATGTGTTCGGTCTAAATGAGGGTGGGAAAGTCACTTTCAATGGAGTCAAAATAGGCAGAGTGCAAAGATTTTTCATCGGAGATGCATTGGAAGAAGGACCGGTTCCTGTGATGATTGAAATCAATCGCAAACTGGTGGATAGGCACCGGGTAACAGTTGGTAACGAAATCTTTGAGGCAGACGGATCATTTAAAGCCGAAATCATACCTTTCTTGGTTGGTCAATTAGTACAGGAAAGTTTTGTGACTGGTATCCTCTATGTGAATCTTATAACTGATTTTGATCAGTCCGAAAGCAATGAATCCCAGCATCACCTTTACGGATATCCTCAGATCCGCAGTAAAGGGTCAATATTTGCTGAATTGAGTGAGAGTATCAATTTGGAGAAATTGAGCCAGCAGGTCAGTGAATTTCTCCAAACTGCTACTTTGCAACTCAACAATTTACATACTGATGAGCTCAGGGACGCGTTCCTGACATTATCAAAAACCACCAATCAGTTTATCGAAAATTTTTCGCAACAATTTTCACCTCTCAGTACAAATCTTGGAAAAACCTCTGATCAAGTTCGATCGAGTTTTCAAAAACTCGACGCGGTGAACCAGCGTATACAGGATGCGCTTGCACCCGACTCTGATCTTCGGTTTGGAGCAGTCAATGCATTGCACGATCTTTCGGAGATGTCTAAGTCGCTCAAAAGTTTATCGGACTTACTTGAGCGAAACCCCCAAGCCCTGATAAGAGGTAAAATTAATACCGAGGATTGAAATGAAAGCCTTATCAATTCAGATTGTTTGTATATTTTTGATTATGTCTGGTTGTATAATGCCAGAATCAAATCATGTGGAGCCCGACTACTACTTACTTTCTGATATCAAAAATGACCACAATGGCAGCAAGGAAAATACCGAGGTCACCTTTTATTTAAGGGAAATTGAACTTCCCCGGTATTTAAAGGATTCCAGAATGGTTACCCGCCCAACAGTTCATACCATCGAATTCAGGGAAAACAAAAGATGGGGGGAACCCCTAGAGGACGGAATTGCCCGAGCAATCTCCATGAATATGCAAAACCGTGTCGCTTCCTCGCAATTCTCCCTCTTCCCCAACCGTAGAAAGGATGGACTCCGCTGGGACATTTCCATTTCCTTTGCTTCCTTTGAACGAGCATCTGACCATATCATTATTGATGCCAAATGGTTGGCAAAAGATAAATCGGGCGGGGGGGTTGCGGGAAATTATTCCTCATCATTCCCCTTGGATAAGAATAGTAGCGAGACGGATGAAATTAATACTTTCAATCTCGCCCTGTATGAGTTAAGCAAAAGCATTCTGTCCTCTTTGACTTCTTCTTGATTTTGCAAGTTATGGAAACTGTGGTTGAATGTTTGCTACTCTCTATTGTTTTCGTCCTCATTGTACGGAAGATTAAAACTTTTTTGACCTTTAAAAAGCAGGAGCGTTTGGACCGGGAAATTGAAAACGATCTCGTTGAAGAATTTTCGGGTTCCAGTCATTCAGATGAATTTCTGAACTGGGCGGAGGAACTGCAATTGGAACATGACATTACCAAAAGGAGCAAATGAGGATAAGTGCCTCAGTCCTATAGACGAATTTGATTTTTGAGATGGTCTTGTGCACAAAATCAACGATTCTTGCCTTTCTCTTTTGTCCAATTTTCTTTGTCTTTGCTGATTGGCCAAATTGGCGTGGGCCCAATTTTAATGGTTCTGCATGTGACGAAGAAAGCTATCCGGTATCCTTTAATCAACAAAAAGGTGTCAAGTGGGTACTGGATTTGGAAGGACCTTCTGCTTCCACCCCAATTGTATACAAGGATCGGATTTTTTTGTCAGGTACTAGGTTGCCTCATGATGCTGCCCTAAAACCTGCCCTGCTAGCCCTTTGCCTTGACCGAAAATCAGGTAAAGTTCTGTGGACTAAATCTGCCAGTAGTGGGTACCAACCGGGTGGTAATGATGGTACCATTTTGCAACTTGATTCTCGCTCGAATTACTCCAGCCCTTCCCCAGTTGTATCTGAAAAACACGCGGTTTTCTTTTATGGAAATGGAGACCTTCTGTGCTTAGATCACTCTGGTAATTTTATCTGGAAAAGAAATATCCAAAAGGATTATGGAGATTTTTGCTTCCAGTGGACATTTTCAACGAGTCCGACTCTTTTTCGTAACCGAATATATTTGCCGGTATTACAACGTGATGAACAAGTTCATGGGCGAGGGCGCTCTAATGCTGAGTCCTTTATACTGTGCCTTGACTTGGAAAATGGTGAAACCATCTGGCGGCACATCCGCCATAGCTCTGCAAGGAAGGAATCCCGCGAGTCATTTTCCACGATCATTCCTTATCTCGGAAATCTTTTAGTTGCAGGTGGTGATTTTCTCACCGCTCATGAGCCCATAAGTGGTGAAGAGTTATGGCGCTGGGGTACTTGGAACCCAGACCACAAACAGGAGTGGTGGAGACTGGTACCATCACCGGTTTCTGGTAATGGGAAAATCTTGGTCTGTGCACCTAAGAATGCACCAGTTTTTGCAGTCTCTTATCCGAATGAACAAAATGAAGCCCGTCTAGCATGGGATACATCCCAGAACAAATTCGTTACATCGGATGTTCCTACTCCGCTCTTTTATGATAATCACTTTTTTATTTTAAGCGACCTTCGTAAAAATCTATGCAAGGTTATACCGGAAAATGGTTCCCTGGTTTGGAAATTAGATTTACCGGGCAAATACAAGTGGAGAAGTTCCCCAACCGCTGCAGATGATAAAATCTTTCTTATGAATCATAATGCTGAAGTGTTGGTCGTTTGCTCAAATGATGGCAAAATTCTCCATTCCACGAAAATGGGAGAAGAATATGATGATCAAACTAGGTCATCCATTGCGTTATCCGGTGGTCAGTTGTTCATTCGGACAAACAAAAAATTGTATTGCATCGAGTGATGATTAGCCCCAATGTTAATAACCTTATTTCCCATCCACCACACCCGCGCCGGGCGGTTCCCGCCAATCTACCGCCCGGCGCTTTCTTTTCTCAATTCACTGGTGTATATTTGAAGGGAATCTTTTTTTTGTTTTTTTCCTTTGCCATTCCTATTGGGGTACTTGGAAATCCAGACATCGATTTATCCCAAAGGATCGCTGAACTTCGTCTGAAATCAAATGCACACGAAAAGTTTGTTAATGAACTTTTGGCGAAAGAAGTAACTCTCCCACCCATCAGCCTTCCAGATAGTCACAGGATGACGGACGATCCATTTGTGCAACCAGATGAACCTTTGAGTCTTCCCAGTGTGGCGTTGCCCCCAGTCGTTGGTGATAACTTTTTATCTGAACAAAACACAGGGGCTGAATCACCCAGTCAGAATATGGGTACTTCGGTCTTATCCTCCCATCAAGGGGAAGAAATTGCTTTTGAAGAAGAGGAGGTGAGTGCTACACCCACTTCTCCGGAAAAAGAATATCCTTTACCAGATCAGAAGAAACCTAGTTATGAGGAACTGTATGCTCCTAAAGTCCCTCCGCGCAGAATGGGTTATTACTTTGGTCCCTTCATCGGACCAGTCTTTCCAGATGATAGTGCGGTAAGAAACCCCAATATTTCCTACGATTCCAAAAGTGGAGTCACTGGTGGTCTTCGTATAGGCAAGGATTTTGGATCTGCGAGAATTGAGGGAGAGTACTCATTTTTATCGCATAAAATCCATGCGGACTCGGAATCAGGCAAGGTCAATTTTCATAATTTACACACCCGTTTGATCTTGGAAAAAAACTTGGGCGAACGAGCTGACATTCGGGCAGGGATTGGTCTGGGAATTGGATTCATCAATAAAGAATTGGGCGCGAATGATTATTCTGGGGCTGGATTTACCTATGATTTCTTATTGGGGTGGTCTTTTCGTGTAATGAATAATTGGTCCGTCAATATGGATTACAGGCATTATTTGACGGCTGCTCATAAGAATTATGACCGATTGCAGGGACATGTCATAGAATTATCTGCCGGGTTTGATTTGTAGATGGGTATTTAGCCAAGCAATTTTCCAAATGCACGGGGCAAGGGGGATTCCACCTCCCAGATAAACGAGGCTTGATCGCTGGGTTCGATTTTTACCTTTAGCTTAGTGGCGTGCAAAAAGAGCCTGTCGCAATTAGATAGCCTGGCGATCTTTCGATTTAATTGAAAATTACCGTATGTTCGATCGCCGATTATGGGGAGTCTCCTTTTTGCACACTGTACTCTGAGTTGGTGGGTACGTCCGGTTTTGGGGGATAACCTTAACAGGGCTAATACTCCAAACTGGGTGTATTTTTTTTGTTCCAAGAATGCCTCCGTAATTGCCTTCGATCCAGACCTTGCTGTGTTTACCCTTATTTTTCCACCCAATGTATGCTTTTCGAGACAGTCCTGCCAATGTGACCGAATGGATTGACCACTGTAATGTACGAGAGCCAGGTAAGTTTTTTCAATTTCTCGATTTGCAAACGCTTGCCTTGTCTGTCTAGCCAAACTGGGGCAGTCAGACACAAGTAAGATTCCGGAAGTCGCTGAATCGAGGCGATGAATTAAAAAAAGGTGACGGTTAGTCCCAGTTTGGTCAGACCAGTTGTAGCATTCTTTATCAAAATCAAATGGACTTTTTAAAAGGCTGCGCTCCCTCGGTTTTCCTGGGTTTGGATGTGATAAAACTCCGCTTGCTTTCTCCAAAGCCCAAAGCCCTGAAGGGTGATAGTCAATCACATTACATGCCTTATCAAGGGGGAGTTTGAACGGTTGCATGGATTGATATCTTTTTAGTAGTAATTGAAGGTGATTGATATTTGATCGTAGTGACCAAATTCTTTCACCATAGTGTCGTCCCACTTCCCGAATGGAGCACGTGATGCAATTGCTTGCCTGCAAAGCTCGGAGGATAGCGATGTTTGTTGAGCTTGGCTGATTTCCTTGAGCTTTTCTATCTTACCAGACTTGAGCAGGGTGAAGGTGTAGGTTATTTTTCCAGAAAGCATATCCCGTTGGATATACCTAAATGAATTTTCAATTAGTTCTGCCCATTGACTCTCGATAGATTTAAGCATCTCTTGCATATAGACACCGTAGGGATTGAGGCGACAATCGATTGCTACTTTTCCTACTTTAGCTGCATTCCTACTGTTGCGTAAAATGGGACCATTGATTGTATCCAGTTCCAGTTTGGGTCTGCTTCTGAAGATTGGCGGTCGATCCTGAACCGCCTTGTCAGGAATGGTTGCTATTGAATCGCCAACACTTGGGGTTAAATAGATTGTTTTTTGGGGAACTTCCCCTTGAGCCGAATTGGCATGATATCCGTCCCCTTCTTGCTTTGGTTTGTCTTCACCAAGTGCTTTTCTCACCGTGGTCACATTGACCGCACCAGATGCCATATTCGAATTTCTCTTAATCGGTGTAATTTTCCCTGCATCAGGTTTGGCGGCTTGAAATACTTTTAAATTCTGGGAATCCCCGTTTGAATTTGGCAGAGAGTTGAAATTTTTTTGATTTAAAAGAGGGCTCGGTTGTGCCGTTTGTTGGTTCCTTGTAGAGAGCAGATCTGTCTCATCAGGAATATTGTCTGGCACATTGGGGTTTGCCTCGGCAAAATGTTTTCTTTTTGGTTTGAATTGATCCTGAGCTTTATGGCTTTGCCAATCGATGGAAACTGCTCTGGTAGGCTTTTTTTTGGAATTAATTAATGCTAAAGGGTTGGACAAATTAAGAGCAAAGAGGAAGAGGGTAGTTAGGCATGCTGCAATAAGATGATTTGCCAAGAAAGATCTTGTCGTGTTGCCAGGAATCATAACGACTTAAATAAGTGATAAAGCAAATTTGATCATTTCTGCACTCGCCTGCTTGGCTCCATTGACTCTGTCTATTGAGTTCATTTTACTTGCTTTGGCAAACAAACTAGGGAGCGAGTTCACCCAGGAGCCATCATGAAAACCCTGAAGGGAAATTTCTTGGAAGACTAAATTCTGCTGGCAGAATTTTCGGAGTACATCCGATTCACGGAAAGAATTTCGGAAAACACCTAAAAAAGGGGTGTTCATTCCCCAGCATTCTGCAATTGTACCATACCCCGCTTTTCCTACCACGCAACTCGCCTCCTGGACAAGGTCAGGGAAAGAAATGTTGGCATTCATGGGTAGATAAATGGTCCGCCCGTGCGATGTTTTCTTTGGGTAGTCTCCTGGAATGACGAGGTAGTGATCCTGAGAAATCTCTCCAAAAGAATGATGCATGGAAATACCCCCAGTTGTGACCAGAATATATTTTTCGTCTTCATCGATTCCTAATTGGGAGAAAAGATGTTTTTTATTACCCATCGATTGACGGTAAACTGGATTGAGTCCACGAGCTCCTGCTATTGCTTGGCAAAATGGAGTGCATTGGAGTCGCATATCGACAAGAGAATAGATTTGTTGCATAGCAAAAATAATTTCTTCAAACCTTTTTTCTTTCTCTAAAAAAGGTTGGTATATCCAATCCCAGGTAAAATTTTCCAGTAACAATGTGGGCATTTTCAAATGCTGACCAATTTTAATCCCAAGAGGTGATATGTCTGACAAGATAAAATGCGGTTGAAATTTTTTAACTTCGGCAATGACATCCTTGATCCGATCCGCCGGGAATTGAATGAAACCAAGGACTCGTTCCAAGGTAAGTTTCAGTTCGTGCTTGAAGGGACCCGCTTGAACAAGACCAACATCAGTGGCTTCCTTGTAGAGTATGAATGTGCAGTTTTGAGGAAGGTTCATTTTCCAAAACCAAAGTGGGGTATCACCTGCCAGCCATACCTCTAAAGTAGGTAGCTCTTTTGCAATTTGCTGCAAGACTGCACATACACGGGACGCATGGCCTAGTCCGTGAGAGGACACAAAGCAAGCCAGCCTTAGCTTTTGGGGAATCTGCTTAGTCAAGAAAGATTAACTCCAAATAAACACCTAATTGATCTGATGGGTAGAGCTTGCCATTTTTGTTATGAATTAATTTCCTGCAACGTCCGGAATCATTTTTTTCATCATAACTGAGCACACGGATTGGTTGATTTGGGATATCGGATGATTTCTCAAAATAGAGAGGGAAGCCAAAAGGACCAAATGAACAAATCCAAGAATTAACAGGTTGTGAACTTTCCGGATTTAAGATCAGGGATGGATTGCGCCGAACGAGATAGGGGTGATTTTGAGAAAGGACTTGGATTTTGGTAACTGTTGGCAGACCATCCAGGTAAGCACGGGGTGTAGCGAAAGAGATCTTTTGATAGGCGGAATAAAATTGAAGTGGGTCCAAACCAACCAGGTTATATCCGTTGTAATTGTTATGTTTATTTGGGGTGTTGAATTGCTGACGGTTATACCAAAGATCAAAATGATTGCTTAAACGAATACCAATCTCGAAGTGGAGGTGTGATCGCTCGAGCGGAATTGTAAAAGATGCGGTATTTCCCATTTTTCCGATGGGTTGGGCAACATTCACCTTATCATTGATCGTTAGGCCTTCGCTTATTTCTTCGAGGTGGGCATAAAGGCTGTAGAAGATAGGCTGAAACTGCTCGTGCTCTAAAACAATGTATTTTCCGTACGCGCTTTCTTTCGGTGAGTGACTGAGGTAGGCAACTTTTCCATCCATTGCCGCAAAAACCGAATCCTTGGCATATCCCCTTGGGCTTGATTGAATTGGGAAAAGATCTATTCCCTCATGGAATTTGTATCCATGGTTGCGGACACATCCGAATGCACCAGATGTAAAGTCTTTATCCGGCCCAGTTTTCTGAAGAAAAGAGTGATAGCCTAAACCTTGGGCGAACGATGGGTTTGGGGTGGGCCAGGCTAGGGCTATTGGGTTGGCAAGGGCGAAGTCCAATAGAAAAACTTGCCCCAGGGCAAGTGCCCAAAAAAATCGCGGGATACACCAAACTCCCATTTCTAATTTCTTTGTTTTTGTAATTCAAGCTGTATGTGCCTGACAGAAGTCTCAAGTTGTTGGTAAAAGCTGAAAACTTCCTCTTCGGGTCTACGGTGGGTAAACATAAACGGAATAAATCCGTTCGAGATGGTTCCCTCAATCGGATGAAAACCAATCACCCTTCCATTTACAACTAGGTTTAAATTTCTGCCGATATGCTTGGTAGTCTCTTTTTGTAAAGTAAGTCCCGCCCTGCGGTCTAGACCGATCCAGATACCGTAGATTCGAGCATCCTTTTCAGGGTTAAAAATATCGGTAAAACTACCCAACTGAGTACCTTTAATGTCGTACTCATCCAAGATGGGAATGGGAGGACCACCATCTAAAAATATGCGAGGACGGTGTGAAATTTTGCTTGGATCGTACCCATTGCGGGAACATCCAAAGAATAATACCATCAAGAAAAGATACCCATAACAAAGAAGTTTGGCAGATGATATTTTAGTCCCAAATTTTTGGTGCATGCTTATTCTTGTGGTATGAAAAGGTTAGATGTAAAAAATAGCTACACAAATTATGACCGAAAGCCAACATTCTAATGATCAAAGAAATTGCCGAGAGGCTATTCTTGTAATGGATTTACAACCTCGATTACTTTCGACAATCAAAAGCTCACCCTCCCTGATCGAAGGAAATTCTATACTTTTACGAACTGCACAACTTCTGGAAATTCCCGCAATTATAACCGAGCAGGTTCCTGAAAAACTCGGGTCCACCATGCCAGAAATCTTAAATCATTTAAAGCATCCCAATGTGATACAAAAAGATTCTTTTTCTGCCTTTGGAGCACCCGAGTTTTGTCAATTTATCTCCCAATCTAAAATAAACCGATTAATTATAGCAGGAATCGAAACTTCAATTTGTGTCTTTCTTACGGCGTGCGATGCAATTCGCTTAAAAATTGATGTTTCAATTCTTTCCGATTGTGTGGGTTGCAGAATAGATGAAGATGGAGAGAATTGTTTGCAACAACTGCTCCATGAAGGTGTCGAAATAATCCCTCTGGAAACATTTATTTTCCGCAATTTAGAATCATCAAAACATGCGTGTTTCCGTGAAGTTTCTGGCCTCATGAAATCAAGAAATTAACCCTCTTTTCTATTTTCATGCTTTCACATACCCAATCTGCGGCATTGCTTGGAATCTCAGCCATTCCTGTCGCGGTGGAAGCCAACAGTGGAGAGAGAGGAGACCCTAGGGTTGTTCTTGTTGGACTACCAGATGCAGCGGTGAAAGAGTCGCTGGATCGGGTGCAATCTAGTTTAACCACGGGCGGCTTTCGTTTGCCGAGGACTCGGGTTACCATAAACTTGGCTCCTGCTGATTTAAGGAAAGAGGGCAGTTCTTTTGATCTGCCTGTCGCTTTATGCCTGCTGTCATCCACCAAACAGTTAAGCGGGCATTTGATGGGCGAATTTCTGATCGCTGGAGAATTAGGGTTATCCGGCCAGTTGCGCCCGGTTCGAGGCGGACTTTCGATGGCTTTGTTAGCCAAGGAGCAAAACCTGCGCGGAATTATTTTACCCGCAGAATCAGCCAAGGAGGCATCGATGGTCAAGGGGATCGAAATCTATGGGGTTAATTCATTAGCTGAAACCGTTGATTTTCTGAGCGGAAAAATTTCCCTGAAGTCATTTCACTCCACAGTGCCGTCCTCCTCTGATCGTTTGGATACGCCTCTTGACTTCAAGGACATCAAGGGACAACTCAAACTCAAGCGAGCGGTGGAAGTCGCAGTAGCAGGCGGTCATAATCTGCTGATTGTGGGCCCACCAGGTTCTGGCAAATCGATGGTATCAAAAAGGATTCCCAGCATCTTACCATATCCATCCTTGGAAGAGTTTGTTGAGGTGGTCAGAATATACTCTGCGATCGGACAAGGTGGTATGATTAGTTCGGGGGGAAGGTCGCGACCCTTTCGTTCCCCTCATCATACCATTAGTGATGTTGGTTTAATTGGTGGCGGAACAAACCCGGGTCCAGGTGAAATATCTTTGGCCCACAATGGAGTCCTTTTTCTTGACGAACTGCCCGAATTTAAAAGGTCTGTTCTCGAAGTTTTGAGGCAACCACTGGAAGATGGTCAAGTTACGATTTCCAGAAGTGCGGGAAAAATTACTTTACCAAGTCGATTCATGTTTGTCGCATCTATGAATCCTTGTCCTTGCGGTTATTTGGGTGATTCCAAGAATGACTGTAGGTGTTCAATTCCTCAAATTCAGAAATACAGAGCCAAAATAAGTGGTCCATTGTTAGACAGAATTGACATACATATTGATGCCCCATCTCTTGAAATTTCAGAAATACAAAATACAGAAAAAGGGGAGGATTCTAAGACGATCAGGAAAAGAGTTGAACAATGCCGCGAAGCTCAACTAGAGAGGCTTTCGCCGTACGGCATAAAAAATAATGCTTCCATGACTGATTCATTTGTTGAAAAGGTGTGTTCATTAAGTGCGGAAAATAAAAAGATTTTATCTCAAGCAATGACCCAATTATCATTATCAGCTCGTGCATACATTCGCATATTAAAAGTGTCCAGAACTATAGCAGATATGGAGAAAAGTCTCGCCATTGAGAGAAATCATTTACTCGAAGCAATACAATACAGAAACTTAGACAGAAAATTAATTTAACCTTTACAATTTTTATTAAATTTTAATAAAAAATATAACATACATTATATTGCTATGAATTTAGATCAAATTGAAGACATTAAAGAACTCAAAGCACTCAAGGCAAAGATTGAGAAAAAAATAAAAAGCCAGAATGCTAAACCAGCTAAAGTCAAGCTTTCCACCCTTTATCCCACGATCAAAGACGATCATAAAAGGCATGTAAGGGGAGACGGAAGAAAAGTATTTCGTTCTGTTGTCGATTACCTCGAATGTTATGTTAAGGGAATTCCCCCTATCTCCCGGGCAGAGTTTTACAAGCGATTTGGTATCGAGTCACGCAGGGGGAAAGTAACCCCTGAGTCGATCGCTGAAGTCAAACGACTGATCAGTAATGGCAAAATCCTGGCAGATATTTCCTCGGAGGTGGGTCTTTCTATTGCATCCTGCCAAAAAATTAAAGCAGGAGCCTACGATAACTGATCTGTAATTTTCCCGCCACTCGACTCATAATTTTACAAAAGCCGTGTTTTGCACGGCTTTTTTTTGGTTTATGGTTAAGAAGATAGACGGACAATTTTTTCTAAATCGAAAAGAATGTATCGATTACTTGATGCAAGCATATGACCTAAAATGGTGTATCACCACTTGGCAAAAGGGTAAAATAAAAATAAGTTACGAGTCCAGAGACTCTGCACGAGCCTACTTTTTAGCCCATGCTTATAAAGTAAAAGATTCGAAGGTTATCCAATTATCTAAAAAAGAGTTGGATGTTGGAATGTTATGGTAATATCCAAAGAAATGCTATTAAAATGTCTCTTCTTCGGGAATGTCTAATCGATGCATCGTGGTTTCTTCGCCCTTGGAATCTTTGGTGATTACTTTGATTATTTTGCAATCCTTGCCCTGTGCTTGAAAACGCTTGGGCTCACCATCAGGTCCAATAATTTGTAAAAGACCGGGTTTTTTATCAATTTCCACACATTCAAGTAAATCTTTCCCATTGTATCCTTCTTCATGTGAGGTTGAGTAAAGACCGTCTGGGTGAACAAAACAAACGATTCTTCCATACCTCATTGTAGCACCTCTTTTATGCTGAATCACATCCCCTTTTTCAAAAGTTTTTTTGGTGAATAATTGCTTCCGTGGCGTGTAGTGTTTGAGCTTTGAGCGCTTGGCTTTAAACATTTGTACGCCATCCGAACCTTTTTCTAATGGGGTAAGGTCATCGGGGTTAACTTGCAGAAGTTCACAAGTGGGATCCCCAGGATCATCTTGAAGGATCATTAGCACTTCCCCGCAGCGCTTCTTGTTTCCTTTGGCTGCGACAATTTCTTTCACATGATCGCCAATTTCAATAGTTTTCTTTTTTTTCTTTAGCATGTTGGGGGGGGTTATGGTTCAAGCCCGAATCCAGTTTTTAGGCTACCAGACTGAGCCAATCTCTTTTCGCGGCAATCTTTACAGATACAAAACCTTCCATGTCCAAAGTCAAGAGGGTCGGGGATATCATCCAAAATTTCTGGTTCCTGCGGTTCGTCGTTTGTTTCAATGATTTTCGAATTGGCTGACTCTTGTTGTTGTCTAGCTAGTCGGGCCTCTTTGTTTTTCTTATTGATCTCAAAACGGTATGCAAGAAGTTGCTTGAAGTCAGTTTGGTCCACATCGACTTCCCCCCTAAGTTTGCTGTTGTTCAGATTGGCAACAATGAGGGTTGATCCTCTCATGCCCAAGACTTGTATCTCAGAACCAGCGGGGGTGAGGGAGCTTCCCATAACCTGACCGCTGGAACTTTTGAAAACCAAGTTAACTGGAATGGAGGTAATGACGGGTTCTGCGGGGAATACACTCTTGGGCACCTTGGTCCAGTTTTGCACCGCAGCAAGCAATTCTTTAGAAAACGCAGGCTCTTCAGGGCTCGATTTGGTTTGCACAGTCGCCTTTTCAGAAGTTGATTCTAATTGATTGGATACAGGTTCCTCTTTGACCTGTTTTACTATTTCAACCGGTACAGGAGCGGCAGGCTTTTCAGGGGTGACAGAAAAATCTGGTTTTATTTCTGTCGATTTGTTTTGCTCAAGGAGATGTTCTTTAATTTCGCTGGGTGTGGGCATTTGATCGCAGGAACTCAAGAGCAAGCTTACTAGAATGATGTGAGGGCGGAGATGTATGTGTTTCACCGTTCTATCATTAAAATGTGAATTTTCATTAGTCCAATTGTTTTTCCTGTTGTTGCAATTTTCAGCATTTTGGATTTGAAGCATTCCTGATGAATTTTTCGCATAAGCAATTAATTTTTTCCCTGAATGTCCTTCTTTTCTTCTCGTTGATCATGGCAACTTATTTTGAGATCCAAGGGGTATATTTTTTGTGTGTTCTGGGTTTGTTCCTAAACGCACTCCAATTTTTCAAGGGTTTCTCCGTTCGGGCCAAAACTAAGCCCTCTCCAGAAGAATTAAGTGAGCCAAATTCCACTGAAAAAAATAGGATCATGGAAGATCTTGACCGCGAAGCAAATCGTCGCCGCAAAGTGGAGCAGTTTAACAAGAATTAATTCTATCGCTGTGTATCGAAAATCTCCCCTGAATATCCCAGGGATGCCTCCAGGCATTCCATACATAGTTGGAAATGAATTAGCCGAGCGATTCTCATTTTATGGAATGAGGTCAATTTTGCTCGCCTACATGACTCTTTATCTTTGCCAACCAGGTGGAGAATTGAATGTGTTTCCAGCAAAAGAAGCAGAGGCATGGATACACTTATTTGTGGGCTCTGCCTATTTATTCCCCGTTCTCGGTGGTATTTTATCTGATGCCTTTTTAGGAAAGTACAAAACTATTCTTTTTTTATCCGTTGTCTATTGTCTTGGTCATGGTTTGCTGGCTTGTATGGAATGGGCGGGGGATACCCGTATCATGCTTTTGCTTGGACTTGGCTTAATTGCTGTTGGATCTGGCGGGATCAAGCCATGTGTTTCCGCTCATGTAGGCGATCAGTTTGGTCAGGCGAACCGATCTCTTTTGTCCAAAGTATTTGGATGGTTTTATTTATCGATCAACCTAGGGGCCTTTTTATCCGGAGTCCTGACCCCATTCTTACTCGAAGCCAGACGGGAAGCTGGTTCCATGGGAGAAGCCATTTATCCATATTTCATCTGGTTAATCGGGGAAAAAGCTGAGGGGGAACTGTTATTTGGCCATCATTATGCATTTGGCGTACCAGGAATCTTAATGGCGGTCGCTACTTTGCTTTTTTGGATGGGACGGAAACAATTTGCTCATGTACCTCCAGCAGGCAGTTCTTATTTTGCACAGTTGACTAACAAAGAAAACCTTCGTGCATTGGCTCAATTATGGATCATTTTTTCCTTTGTCGTTCTCTTTTGGGCATTATTTGATCAGATCGGAACGCTCTGGCAAGTACAAGCCCGCGAACTTACTCGTGTTATCCCAGCTTGGTTTCCGCTCTTCGGCGGTTATGAGTTGTTACCAGCTCAAGTTTCTGCGGTTTTTAATCCGCTCTTTATCCTCATTCTTGTGCCAATTTTCAATGAGAGTATTTACCCCATCCTCAACCGAATTAGTCCGCTTACCGCCCTCAAAAAGATGGGTATTGGATTGTGGCTTATGGTTTTGGCATTTTTTACTGCCTCGATCATTCAGGAATTTTTGGAGGCGGGTCATAGTATGCATATTGCTTGGCAAATACTGGCCTGTTTTATTTTGACTGCATCGGAAGTCATGGTCTCCATCACTTGTTTAGAATTTGCTTACACTCAGGCTCCACAGGCAATGAAATCATTGGTGATGGCATTATTTTTACTGACGGTATCCCTGGGTAACTACCTTACTTCTGCGGTAAAGTTTTTTTTATCTGATACACAGGGAAAATCGGTCTTGAATGGTGCAGATGAGTTTTGGTTTTGGACTATTCTGATGGCAATCGGGGCTTTTCTCTATCTTTTTGTATCTCAATCGTACAAACCCAAGGAATATCTGTACACGTCTTCATAGAGAATAATATAAATTTCAGTTAATGCGTAATTGCGTTACGGTCCGGCAGTTCTTCAGAGAGTTTATCTTCCGGAGGATTTCAAGCTTCCTGAAACTGAGGTCCTGCTTGATGGTGCTACTTGCAGCACGAATCAATAAGGTCTTTCCATCTTTTGAGAGATTGACTGGAGCACATTTGCCACTCAAATTACGCCCGACAATTTTTTGCCAATTTCCAGAAATGATACTTTCAACGGTTTCCTCTTCTCCTATCCCCCAGTCCTCCCAAACTTTTTCAACTAAGGTTTCCATAGAGAGAGGCTGCCGGGAGGTGGTTTCTGCCCGATCACTGGGTAAGCCCATAAAGTTGGAGATTAAATCCAGCTCTTTCGATATATGCTTACTACTTTTTCTCTTCAAGGAATTGAGCTTTCTTAGGCAGGGATATACTGCTATGAAACTATATTAATTGACCCACTCACGAATGTTATTTTTTAGCCAAAGATTATGATTATCAAGCCAAGAATTAAAGGATTTGTATGCATTACCTCTCATCCAACCGGTTGCATGGAAAATGTACGCCAGCAGGCCGAACTGGCTTCACAACTTTCCTTTCCTGACGGGAAAGGTCCTAAAAAAGTTTTGGTAATTGGTTCATCCTCGGGATACGGACTGGCTAGTCGCATCTCTGCAGCGTTTTCCAATGAAGCATCAACCTTGGGCGTATCTTTTGAAAGAGAACCGAAGGAGGGCAAGCTTGGCAGTGCCGGTCATTATAATATCTCAGCATTTCAAAAACTTGCCCATGCCAAGGGATTAGTTGCTGAGGATATCAACGGAGATGCTTTTTCTAATGAATGTAAGGATGCAGTGATCAGAAAAGCAAAGGAAATGGGGGGGGGATTTGATTTGGTGATTTACAGTCTGGCATCCCCCCGGCGCACCGATCCTATGGACGGTCAAGTTTACCGGGCATGCCTAAAACCTGTAGGAATGATCTACAAGAACAAGACCCTTGATACCGATCGGGCAGAGGTTAAGGAGGTGACAATTAACCCTGCCAGCGAAGACGAAATAGCACAGACTGAAAAGGTCATGGGCGGAGAGGACTGGGAGTTGTGGACAAAAAGGCTACTGCATGAAGGGCTACTCGCCAAAGGCTGTATCAATTTGGCTTATTCTTATGTTGGCCCTGAGGTTACCTGGCCTATTTACCGGAACGGAACCATCGGTCGAGCTAAGGCTCATTTGGAGAAAGTTGGCCAAGAAATCAATCTCGCCATGCAAAAAGCCTGTGAGGGAAATGCTTATGTCTCAGTTAATAAAGCTGTTGTCACTCAGGCAAGTTCAGCCATTCCGGTTGTGCCACTCTATGTGTCCATGCTCTTCAAGGTGATGCACAAATTAGGCACCCATGAGGGATGTATCGAACAGACGAATCGCTTATTCCGGGATCGACTCTATGGAGAGGGGGCCTCCCTCGACCTGGATCCTGCCGGGCGCATTCGTCTTGATGACTGGGAAATGGCCGATGATGTACAACAAAAAATCAAGGAGTTGTGGCCTTCGGTGGACTCCGGGAATCTTTTGGAAATAACGAATTTTACTGAATATCAGCAAGAATTCTTACGACTTTTTGGCTTTGGTATAGATGGGGTGGATTACGATCAGGACATAGACCCGATCAATCCATTCTAGCCTTTTGGATCAGGATTAATATGGGGGAATGGGCACAATTATTGCCTGCTATTTTTTCAAGCTGCCATTTTTTCTTTTGGCAAATTTCCAAAACTGCACTGTGCTCTTCGGTTCCTCCTTTGTGCCCTCGGTAACACAGCACAGAAATAATCCCGCCGGGCCTGATCAGTTCATAGGTTTTCACCAGTGCAATTGCAGTGGTTCTGGGAGTAGTTACGAGGTTGTGGTCACCACCTGGTAGATATCCTAGGTTAAACATGGCAGCCATGACATTATCTTTTTCTATGGCACCAATAAATTCATCAATCTGTGAATGTGATCCATGGAAAGTTCTTAGCAGATTTGAGTATCCATGATTTGCTAATTTGTCTTCGGTTGCAGACAGGGCAGATTTTTGAACATCTATGGCATATACTTTGCCGTTTGGGCTTACCTGTGAGGCTAAAAATAGGGCATCATGGCCGTTTCCGGCAGTTGCATCAAGGCAGGTGTCTCCTGGGCTTACTATCTCTTTTATTTTTAAATGAGCGAGCTTAACCAATCTCATGTGATTTGTTTTTATAAAATCTTATTAGGTCTTTATAGATTGGGAGTGGGGTTCCGTGAATAAGCAAGGCGGTCATTTCTTTAGCACTCAACGCAATTGTTGTACAGCCTCTGGATCCAAACCCATTGAAAATGTGATAATTCTTAATTTCTGGGTGCGTACCAAGGATGGGGTGACGGTCTCGCGTTCCACTACGCACTCCACTTTGATGATCCAAAGTTTCAGCCATTTTCAGATCGGGTAAAAAGGTTAATCTACTAAGGATTTTATCTCTGACAGAAGGATTCGGACCCGATTCAATATCCTCATGTTTCCAAGTTGATCCAATAATGGCATGACCATTATGTCTTTCTGATAAATGCCAGGTTCCATTAGTCGCGTCTATGGGATAAGTTGACCTTACCTTGGTCACTTCTCCCTGAGCAGGAGAAAAGGGCAGATCTTTGAACCATGGATTCTGTGTTGCCCGAAACCCTTCACAAAAAACGACTTGATAGTCTTTCCATTTTCTTGCGTCGAATAATTCCGCGGAGAACCTTTTTTTGTCACGAAGATATTTTTTCGAATATGAAATAAAATTTTGGGAATTCAATTTCCATGCACTGTTTATTCCTGCTCCAAATTTTGAGTTGATACCTAGTTTCAGGCATTCACTTTGAGACAGTAACTTAATTCGGAACATTTCATTCAATTTGTTCCATTTATTTTTCTGCTCTTGCGTTTGAAAAACTCGGTATAACTGGATCGATTCGAGAAACTTCATCGAACTCCTTGCCTCCATCTTGGCAAAGAAACTTTTACATTCCCTGATGCAGGGCACGAAGTCTTCTGGAATATTTAATTTCGGACCGATGAATGGATTAATCAGACCGGCAGATACTTGGGTGGCAGAGTGGGGCATGTCCGCTTCAATTACCACTACTTGCTGTTTGTGTTTGATTAGGGTATGAGCCAGTACCGACCCGGCTAGTCCATGCCCAACGATAACAAATTTTTTGCTCAAGCGTATAATTTCATGGATCAATGAGTTTGCGGGCAATCATATTCACGCCAATGCTGTTACCCATGCGTTTGTATAGTGTCCTGTTTTTTTCTTTATTTATCATGGGTGTCTTCGCTTTTTATCACCTTATTCAGCAAATTTCTTCCGAGTCAAAATTCCCTTTCGTTGCTCGGGTGGATCATATGGATTTAGGTTCGATTAATCAGCTACAGCCTTCTAGTGATCTGTCGCTTGCTTTGCGTCTTCCCACCAGGAACGATTCCAACTTATCTTCCATCGAGGAAACAATTTCAGTTTTAAGAAAGGTTAATCCTGGAAACGACTGGCTTGTTTCTTTCGATGCGATGGAAACCCAAAATATCCTTGGAGATCTTTCCACAGTTGGGCTTAGTCTGGTCGGTCAAATACCCGAGCTTGGAATGGTTCGATTTTCAATCATCAATTACCCCAAGGCAATTCCTGTGCTCCAACAATTTATCGAAAGTGAAAGTCTCAGTCCGAATTATCCTCTTCGCCAGCCCATTGCACCAAGGCATGAGGAGGTATTTGAGGGCATTGAGTTTTCGGACTCTTTTATAGACTGGATGGGCGGAAACTCGATCAGAGAAGGATTCGGTCACGGTATCAAGATTGCTTTGATCGATTCAGGAGTGGACCCTTCTCATCCTGTCTTGGCTGATGTTTCAATCCGTCAAATGAACGAACACCATCAGCTACAATCTGAGGGAAGTACAGGCATTTCCCATGGTACTGCCCTTGCTTCTGTAATTGCTGGGCAAACAGATACTTACAGCGGAGTCTCTCCTGGCAGCGAGATTCTTTCTTACCAAGTCTTGGATAAATTGGGAAACACCGATTCTTATACTGTTGCCAATGCAATTGTTTCTGCGGTTCATTCTGGTGCTGATATTATCAATCTTAGCCTCGGGGGAGAGGCGGGAAGCGAGGTACTTAGGGAGGCAGTTTCCTATGCCCTCAAAAGTGGAGTGCCTGTGGTTGCTGCAGTGGGTAATGATGGACAAGGCTTGGTCAATTATCCGGCGGTTTATGATGGAGTCATTGGAGTGACCGCGGTGGGCACCAGTGGTCGGATTGCCAATTTTGCCAATTTTGGAGAGGGCGTGGATGTTGCGGCACCGGGGGTTGGCGTTCTAACTGCCTGGGGAGCAGAGGATATGGGGCATTTTAGCGGAACTTCAGTTTCTGCTGCCCTAGTCACTGGGGCAATCGCGGCGGAACTCTCCCGTCAGCCAGACCTTACCCCTTCTCAACTGGAAGATTTACTTGAGGAATTTAGCAATGATGCGGAGAAGCCGGGGTTTGATGCGATTGCAGGACATGGCATACTAAGCTTGGCAAGGTTGGAAAATAAAAATAATCTAAGTTACACAGATCCTGCTTTTATCGGTTATCACTTTGAACATTTGGATGGAATAAATTCGGGGACTTTACCTTTTCAAGCCTTGATCCAAAACCAGGGAAATACATGGCTGAACGGGCTTAGGTTGGAATTGAATTATCTAGGAATCAAAAAAAGTATATTGCTTGATAATCTTGCTCCGGGGGAAATTCGGGCAGAGCAACTATTCTTGCAAGGTTCAGACCATGATGGAACGATTGAGATCAACGCCTGCTTGCACTTGCCTTCAGGCATGGAAGATAACCGTCTTGAAAATAACTCACGCAAAAGTGTACTAAAATTTTAATCCACCAGCAAGAGCATGGGTGGCTCAGGCAGCGTTTCTTTTCTTCTGTGGAAGCCGAACAATTTTTGCCTTTGATTTGCCTCGTATAACTCCGGCATTTACCACCACTTCCACAGGCTCATCGATTGCGGGCAAGTCATACATTACATCGAGCATGATTGATTCCATGATCGATCGCAGTGCCCGGGCTCCTGTTTTCATAATTAAAGCCTGTTCGGCAATGGCAGTAATTGCTTCTCTGGTAAAACGAAGCTCTGCACCTTCAAGCATGAACATCTTGCGGTATTGTTTGAGCAGAGAATTTTTGGTCTGTTCCAATACACAAACCAACTGCGGACGAGTGAGCTCTTTAAGAATAGAAATTACGGGCAATCGACCGATAAATTCAGGAATTAAACCGAACTTAACTAAGTCTTCAGGCATTACATCGGCAAGAATCTCAGAAGGTTCTTTGGGCTTTTCTGGGTTATATCCCACACTTCGTTTACCTTTGCGCTGTCCAATAATATCATCCAGTCCAACGAATGCTCCTCCGCAGATAAAAAGAATATTTGAAGTGTCCAGTTGAACATATTCCTGATTAGGGTGTTTTCTCCCCCCTTGGGGTGGAATGTTACAAACCGTGCCTTCCAGAATCTTCAAGAGTGCTTGTTGTACTCCTTCGCCGGAAACATCACGGGTAATGGATACATTATCAGTTTTCCGGCCGATCTTATCAATTTCATCGACATAAACAATACCGCACTGGGCCCGCTCAATATCGTGATCGGCAGCCTGCAGGAGGCGGAGCACAATATTTTCCACATCATCACCAACATAACCAGCCTCAGTCAAAGTGGTGGCGTCGGCAATGGCGAAGGGCACATCAAGCAACTTGGCTAGCGTGCGGGCTAAAAATGTTTTACCGCTTCCGGTCGGACCGATCAGTAGTACATTACTTTTCTCAATTTCCACATCCTCCAGCTCAACGGGCAGGAAGTGAGAATCTTTTTTGTTTTCGGTGGCACCTAATTCAGTGGAAAGCCGCTTGTAATGATTGTGTACTGCAACCGACAAAACTTTTTTGGCATGATCCTGACCGATGACATGTTCGTCCAGATGCTCTTTGATTGTTTTGGGTTTGACCAAATTGAAAACTGGACGATTGCCAGAACTTTTTTTGGAAGGCTCTTTCTCGCCCAGTTCTCGGTCAATAATAGTTTTGCAAACGCGAACACAAGAATCGCAGATAAAAACACTTGCTGGACCAGCGATCATTTTGCGCACTTCCCCTTGTGGTTTCCCACAAAATGAGCAGAAGTTAATCTTGGTTGGCTTGGCCATTTCGAAGATCCGAAAAAGGCTATTCGTTCGGTTTTTTCGAGATTACTTCGTCCACCAAACCGTACTCTTTGGCCTCTTCTGCAGACATGTAATAGTCTCGGTCGGAATCTTTTTCAATTTGTTCAACCGATTTTCCGCTATGTTGGGAAAGCACCTCATTGATGGTGCTTCTCCATCTTAAAATTTCTTTGGCAGCAATGGAGATATCAGAAGTCTGGCCACCCGCTCCGCCACTGGGTTGATGAATCATCACCCGACTGTTGGGAAGGGCATAACGCTTTCCCGGGGTGCCCGCTGCCAAGAGTACAGTAGACATACTTGCAGCCATTCCTATGCAATAGGTGACTACATCGCACTGCATAAAGTTGAGGGTATCGTAAATTGCCATGCCGTCCGATACGCTGCCGCCAGGAGAATTTATATAAAGATGCACATCTTTTTTGGGATCTTCCATTTGCAGGAAAAGTAGCTGGGCAATGATTGAATTTGCTACATAATCATCAATTGGAGTACCGATGAAAACAATTCGGTCACGCAACAAGCGACTGTAGATGTCCCAAGCCCGCTCTTGGCGACCCTCGCGTTCATAAACATATGGAAGTGGTAAATAAGCACCCATGATCTAATCAGTGTGTATGCTCACCCTCGATGTCGCAAATCCGTTCTTTGGACAACTGGGAAATTTTTATCAGGGTTTTGTCGTAGACAATGTCTTCCCGCAAACGGTTGAGCCTGGCCCTGTCCTGGGTTAGTTCTTTGATAAACTTGGTAGGGTCTTCCCGTCGCATCATTGCCTCCCTCGTGGCCGCTTGGGCAAGATCTTCCTTTTCCACGGTCACTTTTTCTTCTTCTGCGATTTTGGATAGCACCAAAGTCAATTTCAGTCTGGCCTGGGCCTGAGTCTGAGATTCTTTCCACCACTCATCCCGGTTCTTTTCTATTTCCTCTGGCTTAATTCCTTGTCTCGAGGCTTGCTGGATACGGTTTTGGAAAATTGCTTTTGCTTCTTCCTCGACTGCCTGCTGAGGCAAAGGGAAATCCTCCAAATCCAGAATATTCTGGGTGATTTGTTTGCGTTTTAGGTTCTCGTTTTCCTGTTCTTTTCGGATCTTGATTTGTTCAGTTACCTTTTCCCTGAGTTGATCGACGCTTTCGATCTTGAGCGATTTTAAAAACTCTTCATCTTCCAGTGCCGGTGCCTTTTTTTCTCGCACTTCATGAACCTCCAGTTGGTAAGTGACCGATTTCCCTGCCAGCGGTTGCACTTCAAAATCTTCAGGAAAATCAGCACTAATTTCTTTCTTGTCTCCAGCTGACATGCCGAGCACGCCCTCTGCGATTGCATCTACACCCATACCGGTTTGGTTTCCTGCTTCCTCCCAAGTATTTGCCTGCTTCCCATACATTGGCTTTTCAGGGACAAGATCAGCAACCGATGCACCATCGAGTGTGCCTTCGTAGGAACACTTTACATAGTCGCCTTTTTCAGATGCACGCTCGACCACATCGAAACTTGCCCGCTGTTCACGGATCGCATCCAATTCCTTGGTTACCTCTTCTTCTTGGACTTCAGTTGGTTCGATGGTCAGTTCAAACTCTTTGTATTTAGGCAGATCAAATTCTGGCTCTATATCTACCGTTACTTCTACCGTTGCAGATTGGGATGGTTCAAGCTCGCCTGCATCCACCTTTAGTACGGAAAATACTTTTATATCCTTTTGCTCAAGCACTGCTTCGTAGGCAGCAGTGGAAACCTTACGGTTTAATTCCTCGCGCAGTTCTTTGGCGTATTTTTTGCGAATCACATTGGCAGGTGCTTTTCCTTTGCGAAACCCGGGAATACTAACCAGTTTACCAAGTTCTTGGCAGACTTTGGACTCGTGCTTGCTAACTTCTTCTGAATCGAAGTTTACCGTTGCTATTTTGCGGGCCACTCCCGCATCCTTGATATCTACATTCACGATGGTACTAAGTAAAATTGATGTTTAAAGGTTGGTAGGTACAGGCATAAATTATGACCGCACCAGTGAAAAGGTTCTAAAATATTTAAAAATCAGCTTGGGTCAACGAGATAGACAAGGTCTAGCGCGGAGGGTTCCATTGAGGGAAACGAGTCGATTGAACCAAAGCCAATGAATTGAAGTAGGCTTGTGTCTGGGCCAGATCAGAGGGGGAGAAATTTCTCACCTGCACGATATGCTCCTGACTCGATGCATTCATGCCAATCACGCGATATTTCGTCTGGTCGAGTGAACTTTCAAACAATTCCTCCTCATCGGTATCTTTCAATTTAACATAAATTTCCGAGGCCCTTATAAATCGGGTTTCTCCTTCGATTAGTGGCTCCACCTCCGCCAAAATAAAAAGCCTTTCTGAACGGAAGGATCCCGTAGTTTCAATCACCCAAGAGTTCACCAGATCTTGTTCAGGCGAATGCAGACTGGTACGATTGCCCTCAAAAAACACGACAATTCCATTGGGGACTGCTTGCTTGATCGATGAGGGCAGGGGGGGGAATTTTACCTGACCCACCGCAGTCTGCAGGGAGTTGTAATTTCCCGGTTTTCGGGCTGCCTGTTCATCTTTTACATCCAAGGCATGCCTTACCAACATGGAGGACGCGGTTACTCCAATAATCAAACCAATCGCAATGGTTATTCTTCTCTCTTTTTTTCGAAGTGCCATAAAATTAAATCAGGCTTGGCGAAAAGGAGCGATTGAGCAAAATTAAATCGATGATTTCAGCTATGGTAGACATAAGGGTGAGGTATCAGGAAACAGATCAAATGGGTGTGGTGTATCATGCCAATTACTTTACTTGGTTCGAAGCCGCAAGAATCGAGTTGCTCGACCTAATGGATTGTCCTTATCGGGAGCTTGAAAAAGAAGGCTATCTGTTACCCGTTCTTCATTGTGAGGCAAAATTTATCAAACCGGCACACTTTGATGACCGTCTATTTGTTCGTGCCTTTATCAAAGAGCTTCCCCTCGCCCGAATCAAAATCTTCTACGAGGTGTTTCGAACCGAAGAACAACTTTGCACGGGCAATACTGCTCATGCATTTGTCGATCAGCACGGGAAGCTAGTCCGTCCACCCGTGAGTTTTTTAAAACATACCCAAAGTGCACTGGGAACAGCATCCTAGCTCTCCAGTGGATCAAGTCGCCTTACAATTTCTTCAACGACTTCTTCCCGTGATAATTGGTTTGTCTCTATGATAAGATCCGCCTCGCGGTAACGGGATTCTCTTTCCTTGAGCAAGTTTTGTAAAACCTCCAAAGGATTTGCCGTCTGCAGAAGTGGGCGGGTGTTGTCCATTTTCGTACGATCCAATAAGGTTTCTGGATTTGCCCATAAGCAGATGACTTTTCCCCGACCCTTAAGTTCCTCCATCATGCCTTGAGGAACGCACAATCCACCCCCGCAACTGACTACGCAATTCTGGGGCGGATGTCCTTGTTCGATAAACTCCTTTTCCATTTTTCTGAAATTACTCTCTCCTGTCTTGGTGAAAATCTCAGAAATGCTCATGCCTGAGCCCTCTTGGATTTCACGGTCGGAATCTAAAAAAATCATTCCAAGACGAAGAGCCAGCATTTCCCCAATAGTGCTTTTTCCAGTTCCCATCAGTCCCACCAGATAAAGGTTGGTTTTGGGCAAGCCATCATTTACTTGGGAATTCATAAGGGGGAGGATATTATGGATAAGTTCTTGCGAAGCAAAGGAACGCAAGCGATAATGGCAAGATGAATTACGATTCTTCCATCGTTACTGTGAAAGGAGTTATGCCTACATCCAATGGTTGTGCAATCTTTCTTGGTAATGACGAAAAAACTTTTGTTATCTATGTGGATCCTGCGATTGGCAATGCCATTAATATGACGATCAACAAAGTGAAAAAGGAACGACCTCTCACCCATGATCTTATCGGATTGATCCTGAAGGGATTGGAGACCAAGATCGAGCGTGTCCTGATAAACGATGTCGATGAAGGTACCTTTTTTGCCCGTATCATTTTACATATGGAAAACGAGCTTGGGAAAAAAATTATCGAATTGGACGCCCGTCCGAGTGATTCCATCGTACTTGCGTTACAGATGGACCAACCCATTCATGTTTCCCGGCAAGTTTTTGAGAATGTCGAGGACATGACTGAAATTCTTGAGCGTATCCTGCGCAAGCAGGAATAGCCCCTCGAAATGCTCAATACTTTGGCTCCCGGTACCATGCCGGACAAGGTCAGGGATCTGTTTCCTGCCTTTGGATTTCCTACAGCACTTGCTCCGATGCAGGATGTGACTGGTCTTTCATTCATGAACCTTGTCTCAGGGTTTGGCCCACCTGATTTATTTTTTACTGAATATTTTCGTGTTCATTGCCATGCCCGGATTGATCCATCTATTCTCTCATCTATAACTGAAAACATATCAGCCAAGCCAGTTTTTGCCCAGTTGATCGGAGAGGACCTCGAGCATATTGCCCGGTTTGCCCGGGAGCTTCAACAATACCCGATCGCTGGGATTGACCTAAATCTTGGCTGTCCGGCTCCGCGGGTCTATCGCAAAAATGTCGGAGGCGGACTGCTGCGCCATCCGGCCCGGATTAATGAGCTATTACAAGTGCTTCGTGATACTTGCCAGTGCCCGCTCACGGTAAAGACAAGGATCGGATTTGAAGATAGCAGTAACTTTTCCGAGATCCTCGACATTTTTGCGACCAATCAGATCGAATTGCTCAGTCTTCATGCCCGTACGGTGCGGGGAGGGTATCGCTCATTTCCGCAATATAATTTTGTCAATCAGGCGGTGCAAAGGCTTGGTTGTCCTGTCCTGCTCAACGGAGAGGTGAATACACCTTTTTCCGCAATCGACCTGATCCGGGAAACGGGAGCCGCAGGAGTGATGATCGGGAGGAGTGCCATTCGTAACCCTTGGATCTTTCTTCAAATCAGGCAACTTCAGTGCGGGCAAGAAATGTTTCACCCGACCCTTGCCGATCTGTACCACTACATTCAGGCACTGTATCGGGCACTTTCCTCTGAGGATGTGGCGGAAGAAAAACAGGTTGCCCGTTTGAAAAAATTCCTGAATTTTGTGGGGCTTTCAGTGGATCAGGAAGGGGGCTTTCTCCACCATATGAGAAGGGCCAAAACTCGGTCCCAGTTGGACAAGGTATGCCAAAATTATCTGATTAAGGAAGGAAAAGCCATAGAACGGATGAGCTTAGCCCCCTATAATGGCCTTGTTGCTCTATCCAGTGCCGAGGGTCCTTCCTGCCAGGGTTGATGCCGATGTTTTATTCGCAAAGATTGAGTATGCTAGCTTGGATTAGGGATTGGGGAGGGCCTTTGTTGGCTACTTTCTCCTGCTATGGGATGCTTTGGGGAGCACATCCACCAAGGCAAGCTCCTGAATTTGCCTATGTTTTTCTTTTTCCAGTCCTCATCTGGTTCCATTTCCGTCCATGTTTTCGCAAGGTTCTAACCTGCCTACTCCTAGCAGGCTGGTTCTATCAAATCGCTATGGTTGGATGGATGAGACATGTTTCCTTTGGGGGAATGTGCACAGCCACTTTTTTGCTTTCCTGTTACCATGCAGTCTGGTTTCTCTTTGTTCGAGCGTGGTACCCTCATTTTGCCCAAGGTTCATTTTCTGTCCGGTTGTTAGTACTAGTTGGACTTTCGGCACTTTGGGTGGCGATTGAGTGGGGGCGGACCTTATTTACATTGGGTTTTCCGTGGTGCCCTCTGTCCGCAAGTCAATGGGAACGTCCAGTGCTATTGCAAACTGCTTACTTTGGGGGTGCATGGACTGTATCTTTTTTTCTGGTCTTTTTTAATTTGTGTCTAGGGTCCTACCTACACCATTTGTTTGTTCGACGGCGACGGGCACATGGCTTTTTTAACCGCTCAATTTGTCCCGAACTGTATTTGGGCTTATCGCTGTTATTTTTCATGGTCTATCCATATTTCCTGAAGAGAGATATTATCTTGGACCATGATAGCAAAGTGGTACGGGTCGGCATCTGCCAGCCCTATCTGCAGGACAAGTGGATGGAGGGTAAGGCGACTGAGCACAAAAATATTCTTCGCAAACAGACCGAGTTTTTATCCCTAGCTGGACCAGATGTTATTTTGTGGCCGGAAGCCTCAACTCCCTACCCGATAAATCTCGATCCCTTATGGGTGGAGGAATTGGCAAAAAAGACCGGAGTCCCCATCCTTGCGGGTTCAGTGGTTCGCGAAGAAGAATCCTCCTACAATGCCATGGTTTATGTCGATCCTGCCACAGGAATGAACCCAGAATGGTATGCCAAGCAAACCCTGGTGCCCTTTGGTGAGTATGTTCCATGGCCCTTTCATTGGATTCCTGGGCTGGAGAAATTAGTTGGTCCAGTGGGAAACTTTACTGCGGGTGACCAAACTCTTCTTTTCGATCTCCCTATTGGCGATAAGAATTCCTCGTCTTTTGTGCGGGCTGGACTCCTGATTTGTTATGAGGATATTTTTCCTGTCATTTCAAGAAATGCAGTTATTCAGGGAGCGGAATTATTAATTGTTTCGACCAATGACGCCTGGTTCAAGGAGGAGGGCTGTGCCCAGCAGCATGCAGCCCATTCTGTGATGCGTGCGGTAGAGAACCATTTACCCATTGTACGGTGTGGTAATGCCGGATGGTCTGGATGGGTTGATGAAAAGGGAAGAATTCAGGATGTTTTGCGAGATGAGAACGATAATATCTACTTTGAAGGTGCTGCAGTGGTCGAAGTGCGGGTTCCTCCCAAAGATCTCCGCCAACCAGTTTCAATGGGTGACAAGTTTGCCTACTTTTGTGCATTTCTTTTCCTCGCCATCGCTTTGTATTTCCGATTTTCAAAGCCCAGGAATTCCCTGGAGTAAGCAGCGGTCCCAAAGAATGGTTATTCTTGCACCTTCTTAAACTTTGCCTTGCCATTTGCTGGCCAAATCTCATGTGTATTTCCTTGCTATCAATTTTTTTCACTCAACAAAACTACTCAAATGTCTACTAAAATTGGAATTAACGGATTCGGCCGAATCGGTCGATTGGTCTTTCGCGCACTTGTCGATCAGGGATTGCTCGGCAAGGATTTTGAAGTTGTTGCCATTAATGATCTTGTACCTGCGGACAACCTTGCCTATCTCTTGAAGTACGACTCTGTTCAGGGTCGATTTAATGGTACCGTCGAAGCACCAACCGACGACTCGCTCGTGGTCAATGGTCATTCCATTAAATGCCTTGCCGTCCGCGAAGGCCCTGCAGCCCTTCCTTGGGGTGAGCTTGGCGTCGATGTGGTAATAGAGTCAACCGGTCTATTTGTGGATCGTGATAAAGCGGCTGGTCATCTCGAAGCCGGTGCCAAGAAGGTTATTATTTCCGCCCCCGCGAAGGGCGATGTCAAAACCATTGTTTTGGGAGTGAACGACGATGAGCTAACCGCTGATGACCATATTCTTTCCAATGCATCCTGTACGACCAATTGTCTAGCACCAATCACTAAGGTCGTACTGGAAAACTTTGGCATCGTTGAAGGGCTGATGACCACTGTGCACAGTTACACTGCCACCCAGAAACCTGTCGATGGCCCATCCGTTAAGGACTGGAAGGGGGGGCGTGGAGCTGCGATCAATATCATACCATCTTCTACGGGTGCAGCCAAAGCGGTCGGACTGGTGCTTCCCGAAGTGCAGGGCAAACTAACTGGTATGGCATTTCGCGTACCAACACCTACTGTTTCTGTGGTTGATCTCACCGTAAAGACCGAAAAGTCCACAACCTATGAGGAAATTTGTGCCAAAATGAAGGAAGCCGCTGAGGGGCCACTCAAAGGCATTCTGGAGTACACTGAGGACGAAGTTGTCTCGGCTGACTTTATTCATTGCCCCGCATCCTCCATCTTTGATGCGGGGTCAGGCATCGGCCTTAGTGACACGTTTTTCAAACTGGTGTCCTGGTACGATAATGAATGGGGTTACAGCAACCGTTGTGTTGACCTACTCAAACGGGTGTCTGCCCTTGTGTAAGAATTTTACTCGTAATTCCTTTACTCTGCGGGAGCCCGTTGGCTCCCGCTTTTATTCTCATCTCTTTGCTAAATTATGATTAAGTCTATCGACGATTTAGAATTACAAGACAAGCGTGTCTTCGTACGCGTAGATTTTAATGTTCCTCTGGATGCGGATGGCTCCATTACGGATGACACCCGGATCAATGCAGCCCTGCCTACGATTCGTAAGCTCTCCCAATCTGGAGCAAAAGTGATACTGGCGAGCCATCTTGGCCGTCCCAAAGGGGAAAAAGTTTCGTCTATGAGCCTAGCCCCCGTTGCTCCTGCTCTCGCTCAGCGGATTGGGCTTCCGGTCATGTTTCTTAATGACTGCGTAGGTGAACAAATTGAGAATGCGGTCAATTCGATGACATCCGGACAGATCGTTCTGTTGGAAAACCTTCGTTTTTATCAAGGTGAAACAGACAATGACCCTGCATTTTCCCAATCTTTGGCCAAGCTTGCGGATGTGTATGTCAACGATGCCTTTGGTACTGCCCATCGGGCCCATGCCTCTACCTATGGTGTTGCAGAATTGATTCCGGACCGTGCTGCGGGCTATCTAATTCAAAAAGAGCTGGAGTTTCTTGGTCAAAAGACAGAATCTCCCAGTCGTCCCTTCATTGTGATTCTCGGGGGTGCCAAAGTGAGTGATAAAATTACTGTGATCGACCGCCTGCTCGACAAGGCGGATACGATCATTATTGGCGGGGGTATGGCCTACACTTTTGCCTTGGCTAATGGTCAGAGCGTGGGAGACAGTCTGTGCGAACCCGATAAGGTTGAGCTTGCCCGCCAGGCCATGAAAAAAGCGGCGGACAAAGGAGTTAAGTTTATGCTCCCCATCGATTATCTGGTTACCGACGCTCTTGACTTTGGAAACAAAACGCTGGGAGATACTCAGGTGGTTGAGGGCAGTATTCCTGATGGGTGGGAAGGAGTTGATGCTGGCCCACAAACCATCGAGCTCTATGCAGACGAGGTTTCCCGGGCCAAAAGTGTACTATGGAATGGTCCAATGGGCGTGTTTGAAATTGAAGGATCAAGCAAGGGTACTTTTGCCGTAGCCAAAGCAGTCGCACAAAGCGATGCTCTTTCGATCATAGGCGGTGGAGACAGTGTAAAAGCAATTAAGCAGAGTGGATATTCCGACCAAGTCACTTTTATGAGTACCGGTGGAGGAGCATCTCTGGAATTTTTAGAGGGCAAGGATCTGCCAGGGGTTTCCGTGCTCGATCATTAAAAGGGAATCAATAAAACCATTTATTAAAGTATGAGCCGAAAATTTCTTATTGCGGGCAACTGGAAAATGAATCTCACCCCTGATGAGTCCAGCTCTCTGGTGGAGGAAATTAACGCGGTTGTGGGGAATCAGACGAGTGTGCAGGTTTGCGTGTGTCCCCCTTTCACTTCCTTACCACTTGTTTCAGATAAGGTCGAGCAAAGCGAAGTTTTACTGGGAGCCCAGAACATGCACGCCCAGTCATCCGGTGCGTACACGGGAGAAATTTCCGCTGAGATGCTCCGTTCGCTTTATGTTTCCCATGTTATCCTTGGGCACAGTGAACGGCGCCAATACTGCGGGGAGACCAATTCCTCGATAAATGAAAAAATTTTGGCTGCCATTCATGCAAACCTTAAGCCAATCTATTGCATTGGTGAGACTCTTGAGGAGCGTGAGTCTGGTAAAACCATGGATATTTTATCTTCTCAAGTGCGGGAAGGTTTGGAAAATTATCCTTCATCTGCGCTCGATCTTCTGGTCATTGCTTACGAACCTGTCTGGGCGATCGGTACCGGCAAGACAGCAACTGATGAAATGGCTCAAGAAGCACACGGGGAAATCCGTAAGGTTTTATCTGAGATGTTTGGGGATAGTGCTGCTTCCTCTATCCGTATTCTTTACGGTGGTTCGATGAAGCCGGAAAATGCCTCCGGTTTGCTCGCCCAGCCTGATGTCGATGGCGGATTAATTGGGGGGGCATCCCTTTCCGCTAAACCATTTTGCGATATCGTGGAGGCAGCCCTTGCTGCATCCTAGGCAGTCGGAATTTCAGCTTTTATTTTCTGCAGGTCAGCAAGTACCTGCTTTGCGTGTTCAGCAGGCTTTACTTTATCGTAGGTCTTTTCGATCCTTCCCTTGGCGCAAAACAGGAAACTCATCCGGTGGACACCGTCAAATGTTCGCCCCATAAATTTCTTCTCACCCCACACTCCAAAGGCCTTGGCTAGGGCATGATCCTGATCCACCAGAAGAGGGAAGGGTAGGTCGTGCTTGGCAATAAATTTACGGTGGGATTTCTCCCCATCTGGAGATACGCCAAGCACAAGGGTGTTGTGCATAGAAAACTCCTTATAAACATCGCGTAGGGCACACGCCTCTGTGGTGCATCCAGGGGTAAGGTCGCGAGGGTAAAAATAGATGAGATGACGAGAACCGATGAGGGCGGAACGATCATATTTTTTCCCATCCTGATCGAGGGCATTAAATTCAGGAATTTCATCCCCCGGTTGCAAGGGAGTTGGTTTATTCATCAGGTTGATAAAATGCTGCAGTCTTTCCAACTTTTGCAATGCATAAGGTAGAAGTTTTATCCGAAAAAACACTCATCCATTTGTTTTGCAAATTTTTGTCCGCTGGTAGACTAAGTTTAATCATCCTATCATTGGATAGAATCTTGGCGCATTCACGCATAAATTCTTCCGTCAGTCCACGCTTGCCAATCTTTAGGTCGACCGGTCTGGTTTTAAGGATTGAACGAAGTTCCCTCTTTTTTCTTCCACTTAATTCTACCATGGAATTTGCGTGCCATCCTCTCCCCAAAATCCGCCAGTTTGTTCTGGTTTTAATTGGTCGGTTACCTGGATAATTTTGGTTACTGATTCCGAAACTTCATATTTTGCATCCCGCCCGCCCATTTCAGTTTTTACCCATCCTGGGCTGAGGGATACCACCTTTATGCCACAATCGGCTAAGTCAAGAGCTGCCTGCCTAGTGAGCATATTTAACCCCGCCTTTGAGCACTGATAAGAGATCGCGCCACCCAATTGAGTGTTCCCACGCAGTTGAATGGAACCAAGCCGGGATGACATATTGTAGATCCATGGGTTTGGTGATCTTTGCATACAGGCGATGGCATGGTGGAGAACGAGAAAAGCACCTCTCAGGTTGGTGAGCAATACTTGAGAGAATGATTCCGGGGTAACCTTGTGAACATTCCTCCAGTCGATCACTCCGGCATTGTTGAATAATTGATCAATGCATTCACTCCTTTGGTTTAACTGATCGAAGCAATCTTTTACGGAATGTTCATCATCCACATCAAGGGAAACAATTTCCAGGCATTGATGCGCTTGCTTGAGGGTTGATAAATGGATTGCCTCCTGGGGGTTTCGGCAACCTGCCAGAACCCGTTCTCCGCGTCCGAGCAATTGTTTGGTCAGTTCCAGACCAATTCCCCGACTCGCTCCGCTAACAAAGATTGTTTTCATGCAAGAGAGCAATCCAAACGGAAAGTTTCATTCAAGGCAAGCGGATGCATGACTGTGGGAGAAGGCATTTTTTCACACTTAGGACAAATTTTTTTCGGCTTGATGGGCTTGTTTCCTTCTGTACGGAAAGGATGAGGAGTGTTAGAATAAGCTTTTAAATTTTCTAGGATGATAACAGAAACTTTGTTTATCCATTCCTCCAATTCCAATTTTATTTAGTTTACCATTTCAAATATGCCTGAAGAAGAAACAACATCTTCCAGTACTAGTCCCGACCATGAACCAGCGGGAAATGCAAAACCCAAAAAAAGTGGGTCTGCTCGAAAAAAAAAGCCTCAGCAGCAAGCAAGAAAAGGTGTAAATGCAACGGCCAAAGAATTCTCTCCCGATCTTTCAATAAAGGCAGAAAAAAAACAGGGAGTGCCTCCCTCTCCGAGCAGAACCGCTCAAAAAGCAAGAAGATTATCCCAAAAAATAAAGCCTTTTGATGATCAGGCTCGTAATGTGAAGGATATATCTACCCTGAAAGGGAAACGTCCCATTGTGGCCCTGACTGCCTATGATTGCGTCATGGGTAGGCTGGTCTGTGATGCCGGTGTGGACTTTATCTTAGTGGGAGATTCCGTGGGCACCACACTCCTAGGTCATAAGACCACAATTCCTGTGGACATGACTGATATGGTGCGTCACACCGCCGCGGTTCGCCGGTCCCAACCCAATTGTCTGCTCGTTGCAGATTTACCTTTCGGAGAAGCAAGTTTCTCGTTCGATCGATTGCTGGAATCTGCCCGCAGGTTGATGCAGGAAGGCGGGGCAGATGCAGTAAAGATCGAAGGTGGTCGGGATGTGGCTGATGATGTCGAAAAACTCGTTGCCACTGGAGTTCCTGTTCTTGGGCATATTGGTCTACTCCCACAAACGGTAAAGGCCATTGGGGGATACCGGAAATTTGGAGAAGAAAGACAAGAAGCTGAGGATTTGTACACAGATGCGATCGCCTTGGAGGAGGCTGGTTGCTTTGCCGTAATTGCTGAAATGATGGAGGAAAATGTGGCCAGAGAAATTTCCCGGCAAATTCTTCCACCCCTTGTTGGGATTGGCAGCGGGGCTGGGTGTGATGGGCAAATCCTGGTAAGTGCTGACCTGCTTGGGTACAACTTGGGCAAAACTCCTCCCTTCGTCAAAACCTACGCCAACCTCAATCAGGTAATCTCTCAAGCCCTTGCTCAGTATGTAAATGAGGTCAGGGCGGGGAAGTTTCCTAGCTGAATTGATGAATTTTTGTGTGCTCGGAGCTGGTGCTTGGGGAACTGCCATGGCCGTATACTTGGCTGGGCGTGGACATGTGGTTACTCTTTGCCCGAGGCGTATGGATCACGCACTCAAGCTTTCATCCGAACACGAAAACCAGGATTATTTGCCCGGAATTAAATTTCCTCCGGATTTGCAGATTGGCAGAGAATTGGGGCCCGCCCTAATGGAAGCTGACTATGTGTTTTTTGCCTGTCCTTCGCATGCCCTTAGGGGAACCAGTGAGCAAGTGGCTCTGCACTTGCCTGCTTCCTACCAGTTGAGTGGTTCGCTTGCTTTGTGCAAAGGACTTGAGCCAAACACAAACAAATATGCCCATGAGGTAATGAGCGAATCTTTGGGCAAGTCTATATGTTGTGGATACCTGACCGGACCGTCCCATGCACTTGAGTTAGCAGAAGGGAAACCGGCCGCAATGTGTCTGGCAATTGATTCCTCAGATGAAGAAGCCAGAAAATTGCAAGAGGCGATCAGTTCCTCAACCCTGCGTATTTACCGCTCCGAAGACCTTACGGGTGCTGCTATTGGAGGAACCCTTAAAAATGTCTATGCGATAGCGGTGGGTATGTCGGATGGGCTGAATCTCGGCGATAATGCCAGGGCCGCACTCATTACCCGTTGTTTGAATGAAATGATCGAATTGGGGGTCTACCTAGGGGCAAAAAAAGATACTTTTGTTGGGCTGAGCGGAGTGGGCGATTTGATTGCTACTTGTGCCGGGGAATGGAGCAGGAATCGTACGTTTGGCCAGGCTATTGCCAGTGGAAAAACCGCTAGGGAATTGATTGATATTCAGCAAACGGTGGTGGAAGGTTACTGGGCAACTGCTTGCTTTTATGAAAAAAGTAAGAACGCAGGGGCCACTTCCCCAGTGCTCGATCAGGTGTACCGTATTTTATACGAAGGAAATGACCCCAAGGCGGCAGTTGTTGAATTGATGGCCCGCGGTTTAAAAGCAGAAGGATAGCCGGGTTATAACCGATCAGATGAATAGTTCTCAACGCCCTAAGCTTGAAGCCCCCGGAGGAGTTAAGAAAATATTGCTTCACTCCTGTTGTGCCCCATGCGAGGGGGAGGTGCTGGAAACCTTGCTTGAGTCAGGCATTATCCCTACGGTCTTTTTTTACAATCCCAACATTCATCCCAAAAAAGAGTATGAATTACGTAAGGTTGAAGACAAAAGATTTTGTGAAAAACTGGGCCTTAAACATTACGATGGTGACTATGATGTCAGGAACTGGTTTGAGCGGGTAAAGGGAATGGAATGGGAACCAGAGCGTGGTATTCGTTGCACGAACTGTTTTGATATGCGTTTTGAGCGGACCGCCCTTTTTGCCAAGGACCATGGCTTTTCAGTTTTTACCAGTTGCCTAGGAATATCTCGCTGGAAAAATATGGACCAGATTAATGGATGCGGGGAAAGGGCAGCCGCTCGTTATGAGGGAATGACTTACTGGACTTATAATTGGAGAAAATGTGGGGGGTCCCACAGAATGCTTGAGATTTCAAAGAGAGAAAATTTTTATCAACAAGAATATTGCGGTTGTGTATACTCTTTGCGGGATACCAACAAGTGGCGAGTTGCCAAGGGGAGGAAAGAAATTGAAATCGGCAAGAATTTCTATGGACAAGAGGTTGGGGGAGAATCGAACTCGTAATACCTCTTGTTTTTCGATACGAATGCAGGGATGACAAGCATTTCAGTATGGCAATCTCTTCGCGACGAGGCCTCTAAGGTTGCCTCGCGGGAGCGCATCCTTGCCAAGGTCTTAACTGAGTATGTTCTGGAACGATCTTCGTTAGAAAATGCACTGAGTTGGAGACTTTCCTCACGCCTGGCCAAGGGCACGGTTCCAGAGAGTGACTTGCGGGCACTTTTCAATAGTGCTTACACTGGCGATCCTTCGATTATCATTGCTATCGAGCGGGATTTGGAAGCGGTCAAGGAGCGCGATCCTGCCTGTGATGATTTTCTCAGTCCCTTTTTATATTTTAAAGGATTCCAAGCCTTATCCGCTTACCGCGTTGCTCATTGGCTATGGAAGCAAGATCGTAAAGATCTCGCCCTCTATCTCCAGAGTTTAATCTCTGTTATCTATGCAGTAGACATTCATCCAGCAGCTATCATAGGCAAAGGAATTCTTCTCGATCATGCCACCGGCTTTGTTGCAGGAGAGACCACGGTAATTGAAGACGATGTATCGATCTTGCACGAGGTTACTCTTGGGGGAACGGGGAAAGAACGTGGTGACAGGCATCCCAAGATTCGCTCAGGCGTACTCATTGGGGCAGGTGCGAAAATTTTGGGTAATGTAGAAATTGGTGAAGGTGCCCGTGTTGGAGCGAGCAGTGTAGTGCTTGCCGATGTGCCACCTCATGTTTCAGTCGCAGGGGTGCCATCGAAAATCCTCGGTTCCTTTGAAGACGAATCAGCCCCATCTTTAGGAATGGATCATACCCTAGCCAATATGAGGGAGTACGAATCGGGAGGAGGGATCTGAACTGTATCATGATCAATTGATGCCCTGCTATTGACGAGTACACATCCGAGCAATAAAAGATTCATAATGGCCGAAAATTCCAATACCGATGTAATTGCTTTTGAGGAAAAAAATTCCAATTTGGCAAAATCTTCTAAACCAGTTGAAGACATTGAAGTTAAAGATGCTCAATTGATCTTTCATTCCGTATGGCACGAACTGGAGAAGGAGGTAGGTGTGGAGAACCTCAAATTCCCAGCGGAAATATTTTGGCTAAACGGGGCACCCGGTGCAGGTAAAGGTACCCAGACGGCTTTCATTATGGAATTTCGCGACCTTACAGAAAAGCCCATCGTGGTAAGCGAACTATTGCAATCCCCAGAGGCCAAAAAAAAGATGGATGCAGGGTTGCTGGCCGGAGATCGCGAAGTCACCAAACTGGTTTTACGCGAACTACTAGATCCAAAATATGAAAGTGGTGCAGTGGTGGATGGATATCCCCGAACGAAGACCCAAGTCGAATGCCTTAAGCTATTTCATCGACGGCTAAGTGACTTGCGCAGCAAATATTTAGGCACATTTCAAGAGTCCCAATTTCCCAAGCCTCGCTTTCATATTATCATGCTCTTTATCGATGAGGATGAGAGTGTACGCCGTCAGCTCTTGCGTGGCGAGCGTACCATTTCCCATAACAAGGAAGTGGAGGCATCCGGAGTGGGAGAAGCCTGGGAATTGCGCAAGACCGATCTCGACGATGCCTCCGCTCACAAACGCTATAAAACATTCAAGGAGTCAACCTATGACTCCTTAACCACCCTGCGTGAAGTCTTTCACTACCATTTTATCAATGCCCATGGAACAATAATTGAAGTCCAGCAGCGAATCATTAGCGAGTTGAAGTACCAAAGCTCGCTGGAGCTTGATCAGCCGACTTATGACCGGATTTCATCGATTCCATTGGCCGAACAGTTGTCTTTGCATGCTAGGCAGTTACTGGTCAACCGGCTCGATTCCTACGAGAAGTTTCACTGCGAATTGTTTGAACGGGTGGTGGGGCTAATCAAGTCCAAATTTATACCTATCGTGGAAAAGCATTCCATATCCGGACTTGCATACATTAATTCGGAGGATGCGGTCTTAGATGATCCTTTGGCGATTACCATGTTGATTGATGTTTTCACGGAGCGAGGATTTACTGCGGTTGTGGATATTCGTAAAATGGAAGTTCCTGCTCGGATTGATCCCAAATCCTATGAGATCATTAACCGGGTCAAGAATGTCTACCGTGTGCGAATAAATTTCCCTGGTTCAAAGATTCGACGGGGTTGATCTATTCACCCTCTTTTTAGTTCGTTACATGGATCCTAGGTATCATACATTAGCTCAAAACCTAGTCTCCCACTCGGTTGAGCTACAGGCTGGTGAAAAAGTTCTCATACATGCTTTTGATGTTCCTGAAAACATGGCTATTGCCCTTGTGCGTGCCGCTCGTGATCGAGGAGCTCATCCCTTCGTGCAGTTGCAAAGTGGTAGGATTGACAGAGAATGTGTACTGGGCGGGAAGGATGAACAGTTTGAGGCCTCCCTGAAGTGGGAGCTTGAAAGGATGAAGGAAATGGATGCATATATCGCCCTTCGGGGTTCATCCAATGTTTTCGAAACTTCTGACTTGCCTTCCGCGGATGTGCAACGAGCTATGAAAGTTTTAAAGCCCGTACTCGACTGGCGGGTGAATAAAACTAAATGGTGCGTATTACGCTGGCCCACTCCCTCAATGGCTCAACAGGCAAAAATGAGTACCGAGAGATTTGAGGATTTCTATTTTAATGCTTGTTGCATGGATTATGCAAGGATGAGAGATGCCATGAAAGGCTTGGTCGATCGTATGCGTGGGGCGGATTTCGTATCGATCACCGGACCTGGTACTGACCTACGCTTTTCGATCAAGGGAATTAATGCAATCGGGTGCGGGGGGACTCACAATATTCCGGACGGAGAGGTCTTTTCCTGTCCAGTCAAGGACAGTGTGGAGGGTTTTGTCACTTTCAATGCGGACACGATTTACCAGGGGACATCATTTTCAGAAATTAAATTGTCCTTCCACAAGGGCAGGATTACCGGGGCCACTTCCACTTCCAATGAGCAGAAATTGAATGAGATTTTAGACTCTGATGATGGGGCCCGGTATATTGGAGAATTTGCCATAGGGTTTAATCCGATGATAAAAGAACCCATGCTGGATATTTTGTTTGATGAAAAGATTGCCGGATCTTTTCACTTTACTCCAGGCCAAGCATACGAAGAGGCAAATAATGGCAATCAATCCCAGGTGCATTGGGACATGGTCTGCATCCAACGTCCTGAGTGGGGTGGGGGAGAAATCCGTTTTGACAACGAATTGATCCGTAAGGACGGACTTTTTGTGCCCGAAGATTTGGTAGCCCTCAATCCGGACAATCTTCTTTCTGTCGGATAATCAGACAGAAATGGATCGCTTTGTTGAGTCTTTACCGAAAACAGAGACTCATTTACATATTGAGGGTGCAATCCCATGGGAATTGTTTGAAATCTATCATCCAGGGAGATTTTCGAATATTCCTTTTTTTTGGGCTCCTGAATTTCGCTATGAAAACTTCGCCCAGTTTGAAGGTATACTCATTGAACATGCCTTAAGCATCATCAAGAGTCCAAAGGATTATGCAGTCATTGCAGAGAGAATATTTGCCCAGCATTTAGCCCAAAATGTCCGTTATGTAGAGCTTAGCTTTCATGCAGGCATGATTGAATTCCTGAAAATACCAGGAAAGGAAATTATTGATGCGATTCGATCCGTTGTGCCTGAAGACTTGGAAGTTCGTATCTTTTTAGGCATGAGCAGGAATTCTTACACGGACTATCTGGGCAAGACTTTGGATGATGCCGTGGAGAATTGGGACGGATTGCATGGGATTGATTTGCACGGTCCAGAAAATTTACCCATGGAGCCATGGACTAAGAGGTTGTGGCAATGTGCCAGCATGAACGGGCGAATATTAAAGGCCCATGCAGGTGAGTTTCGCTCTGCTGCTAATGTGAAATGGGCAGTAGAGAATTTAGGGGTAAAGAGAATACAGCATGGCATCCATGCCTCACAGGATGAAGAAGTGATGAACCTTCTAAGCGATCAGGGAGTGGTCCTCGATATTTGTCCAATCAGTAATTATAAACTTAGGGTATTTGATTCATGGGAAAATTACCCGGTTCGGGAATTTATCAGCCGTGGAATTTTGTGCACAATAAGTACGGATGATCCTCTGTCCTTTGGTAACTGTCTCAAAGATGAGTACATGTGCTTGCACAATAATATGGGCTTTTCGGCCCGCGAGTTGGCTCAATTTGCCAAGAATGGGTACATGGTTGCTGACTTAAGTGATATTCAGCGGGCTACTTGGATAGAAGAAATCGATCGGTTGGTTGCTACCGAGGAGTCGACTGGATGAAGGATACTTTCGTTTGCCCAGAGGGAACAAGTGGCCGTGCAGACAAAGTTCTTGCCGATCATTATTCCGAGTTCAGTCGTTCATTTATCAAGCAATCTATCATGAATGGAGGGATTACCCGACCCGATGGCTCCATCATCGAACCAAAGACTAAGATAGGAACCGGAGATACTTTACTTGTACGCCTAGTTTTCACAAACCCTGACTCCTTGGAACCATATAGGTGCGAGCTATCTATTTTGCATGAGGATGAAGACCTGATCGTAATCAACAAGAAGGCGGGAATGGTGGTTCATCCAGGTGATGGTACTGACAATAAGACATTGGTTCATGCTTTACTCCATCACTGCCCAGATAATCTCTCCATGATCGGAGCACCGCTCAGGCCCGGGATTGTTCACCGATTGGATAAAGATACCAGTGGGGTGATGGTGGTGGCAAAGTCCAACTCCGCCCACCTTTGCCTGACCGATCAATTTGCCAATCGCAAGACCAGAAAAGTCTACCAGGCAATAGTCTGTGGAGAACTGGCTGGAGTAGGCGAATTTCAACAACCCATTGGCAGACACCCTGTCATACGTGTAAAAATGGGAGTATCTGAAAAGGGCAAGCCTGCTTGGACAAAGTGGAAAAAAATTAAAAATTTTCAAAATCAATTCACTTTAGTCGAGTGTGAGATCATGACTGGGCGCACTCACCAAATCCGGGTACATTTTTCAAATGCCAAGCACCCGCTGGCGGGTGATAAAACTTACGGATATAAGCTCAGGCACGAGCAACCCTTGTTCCCAAGGGTAATGCTACATGCATGGAAATTATTTTTTGAACATCCACTGAGCAAAAAGAAAATGGCGTTTGAGGCCCCCCTTCCCAATGATTTTAAACTTTGCCTGAAGAAACTGGAGGTCTAAGCAGGCAAAAATTCACTCAATTACCCCATCATGGGGCGAAGGGAACTGGTAATCCGAGTGAAGGCATCGTCCACATTGTCAACGATTTGAAAAAGATCAAGATCTCCGCGAGAAATCACTCCCCATTTAACAAAATGCTCGAAATTGATCAAACCGTCCCAAAATTCCTTTCCGTATAAAAAAACGGGAATTTGCTTAAGCATTTTATTGGTCTGTGTAAGCGTCAGGGTTTCAAACAACTCATCCATTGTGCCAAATCCACCAGGAAACACCACTATGGCTTTGGCATGATAGAGGAAATAAAATTTGCGCAGAAAAAAATAATGGAACTCAAACGAAAGTTCCGGGTCGGCGAAGTCATTGATCCCCTGTTCAAATGGAAGGCTTATTCCTAGAGCAATTGATTTGCCTCCTGCATCCCGAGCACCTTTATTGGCTGCTTCCATCATGCCAGGACCACCTCCTGAACAAACATAATATTTATTTTCTGGCGGGTTGTTTTCTGACCATTTGGTTAGTTTGTGGGATAATTCCACTGCATTGTCGTAGTACTGAGAAAGCCGAGCGATGGCTTCGAGCTTTTCCACTACGGCTATTTGTTCTTCAGTCCGTTCCTTATTCGGGGGTAACTGGGAGGAGAAATCGCTCAATTCCGCTTTGGCCTTGCCTGTGGATTTTGAACGGGCAGAACCAAAAAAAACGATGGTGTTATTGATTCCCTGCTTGCTTAAACGAACATCTGGTTCGAGTAATTCGCAGAGTACACGAATCGAACGAGCATCGTGTCCATTTAAGAATTCCTTGTTATCGTACGCCTTGGCTGGATTGATTGACATAACCAAGATCATGATTGGGAAAATCGAATTGAAAAGAGAAAAGAAAATCAAAATTTTGACTAAAGATGTGATTTCTATTGTCGACTATCCTTAGTAGCCACATGGATGTGGCCTCAGAAATTTGGTTCGGTCCGCAGGAGGTTGATTAGAATCAGCAGTTTTTTCCCAATGGGATTCCACCTAGATGTGCTGTGATTTACTTTAACGACTATTTAGACCTTCAACCTGAAAATCAACCTCCTTTGCTTGACCAAGATTTATCCGGAGAGAAAGACCTTATTAATTTCCCCAAAGTTTCTTCGTTTGTGGAAAAGGCAGAGATTGGAAAATATGTTGATATGCTGATGCAAATGCCAGATAGTGATTGTGCTGACCGGCCTTTTTATAACAAGGAGGCAGTGTGTGATATAGTATCCCACCAAAAACTTGCAGAAACTCTTTTGGATAAAGAAATTTTGTAATTTCAAAATGCCATTTTTCGCTCTTTTGTCCATTTCATCGCTCTTTTTCGCCTCTTGCAAGCAGGAAAAAACAGGTCGTTCCGCTGGTATCAGCTATGATGAGACAATCACAGACGTCCAGGATTTTTCGAAACCACAAACTGGTGGGATAGGGCGTGATCCTCAGAAAAAAACAAATGCAGAGAGGAAAAACGAACTGTTAGCTGACTTTGAAAAACCTCTACAAACATATCCGCAGATTAGATCCTCCATGGCTGTTTACGGAGACGATGGATTATTATACAGGAAAGGTATCGATACACCTTTTAGCGGAAGGTTGATCGATTTGAGCAGGGAAGGTGTGGCCTTGCTTGAGGTTTCTTTCCTTGAGGGACAGCCTCATGGTCTGCAAGCAAGGAGGAATGAGGATGGGAGTTTGGCCATGGAAGCAATCTTTGATCACGGAGTCCTTACCGGAATAAAAACTAGGTGGTGGCCTAGTGGCTTAGTAAAAGAGGAAGAATATTGGGATGATGGTACTTACAAAGGAAGGTGTATGTGGGACGAAAGTGGCAGGATGGTCAAAGAGGAGAGGGTCAGATAAAGGCTGAGTATTTTACTCGCCCTGCAAATCATCCGAAATTTTATCGAGGTAAGAGCCAAAGTCTCCAACGCGTATTACACAGAGATTAGGTACAACCATTGATCTTTCAATTTCACGCCATTTGTGAAATAGCAAATCGGACAAATCATCCGGACAGACAAGTGCAAGAAAGCGGGCTTTCTTCGAAGAGTTAGTATTTTTGAGTATGCTGATTAATTCACCATTATCGCTACTGGAAAGTGCGTCCCTGATTTCAATACCTAGGCTCAATCCGGGCACCCATAAATCAACTTCATGGGCATTGAAGTTGGATACGGTTTTTAATTTTCGCCTCTTGAGTTTTTCTTCACAAACATGAATAAGGTCCATAATTGTGGCAGATTCACGGGTTAATGAATTGCGCTCATTGCGAACTAAAGAGTGGAGATAAGATAACAGGTTTCCTTTATGAAATAACTGGACCCGCTCTAATACATGTGACCTGATTTCAGAATCCGGAAACAATTCTTCAAGCAAGCTCTTCTTCTCCGCTTGAGGTTTGTGGTTTAGGGAGCGATTGCATCTCGCAGTTATGATCCTTGCAAGACCGGGGGGTATTACAAGGGAGTGAACCCTGAGATCATAACTACCCTTATCCGCTGCTAATTTGGCAAGTTCCTCCCGAATCCACATGGCTAAAGAAAAGGCTTTTTCATTCGCCTGAAAGCCCTTTGATTCAAATTCAGACACCAGATTTCTGAACGACTTAATCCTTTGGGGAGAGTTTTGCTTAGCCCCATTGTTTCCAGCTATATTCTTAAGGATATCTTCAATCAAATATTGGTCGTCACGCCAATCTCTTCTTCTTCGATGATAGATTGGAGTGCCAAGTGTTGTTGCACTAAGACGACGGGCTTGTTTATTTTTAATCGTTGGTTTCACTCATTCACAAAGGGTGCAAAGATTTACAGTATTATAAATTTATCTTCTTATGCAATTTCACAATTCTTCTCTTCGATCATGGATCCTGCTTATAGATCTTAGGAAAATAATTTTGCTCTCTACAGTCCAATGTTTTTTTTCATCCTCTTTATTCACCCAAGAGGAAACAGCTGTGAATCCTGAATCGGTCGCTGCAAAAATTGGCGTTGTCCGCATTGTCGAACCTGGGCTATTCGATTACCAAAGTAAAGATTACCTTGTGCGTATGCGTGCTTGGGGAGTCACCTTCCCTAATCGCGGGCAACCGGGATTTGAGGAAGCAATTGCTTTTACTGAAGAGCAATTACTGGACCGTAACCTAACCATTGAACTCAGGGCTGAGTTTGATCGTCAAAATCTGAAAGTGGTCGATATTTTTACGGGCCCAGAAAAAGTAAACTTTTCTCGAGAGTGCATCGAAAACGGCATGGGGTGGCACAATGAGGTGGAAAGCATGCGCAACGGAGCATATGCCATTGCCCAGTTAAAAGCAAAGAGGCGAGAATTGGGAATTTGGAAATACGGAAACAGTTACCAAGTGTTGCCACACGATAAAGATATCCCCACCCCGTTACTACGATCAATGATTGAGCAAAACCCATTCTCCTCGAGCCTTAATTATTGGGTAACCACATTTGGGAAAATCCACAGGCCAGGATGTTCGTTCTATGAAAGAGGCAGGGGCAGTCTTAGCAGAAGACCGGTTGGGGATAATTGTAGGATTTGTGGAGGGACGAACCCCAAGAGAGACTAAGGAACAAATTCAGGACTGAATGATTTCCGCAAGTTCTTCTTTCGTTTTTAAACCTACAAGAGTCTGGGAGAGATTTCCGTTTTTATAAACGAGGATGGTAGGGATTGATTGCACGCCGTGCTCCTGGGCAAGGGCTGTATTTTCATCCACATTTACCTTACAGATATCGACCTGATCTCCGAACTCATTGTTCAGTTCCTCAAGAGTAGGGCCAAGTGCTTTACAGGGACCGCACCACGGGGCCCAAAAGTCGATCAAGGTCGTTTTTCCTGATGAAGAAATTACTTTATCAAAGCTTTCTTTGTTCAAATTAATTATTTCGCTCATTTCTGTTGGTTTATTGAAGAAAAATTAGGACACTCAATGCTACAGCACCTGCGAAGACAAGTATATCAAGGAGAAGAAGGGTTATGCTTGGCTTGGCCGGTCCCTTGGTGGGGGCATCCTTGGCGGGTTTTGCCTTTTTACCCTTTTTTGGGGGAGTCGAATTTGCAACATTAGTGCCTGGCTCATTACCTGCTTCATCATCTCCTGGCAGGTTCGGTAGAGAAGGAGCTGCAGTAGGTGGTGGGGCCGCAGGGGCAGGATTCGGGGAAATGGCTGGTATTCCCGGAGGCGGAGGTGGGGCAACTGGAGCAACAGAGG
>JAYNJW010000010.1:0-54205 GCA_038110535.1 Opitutia bacterium
CAATCGCTTTTCCTGATCCAAACGGGGTGTCGGTGATGTAAGATGGTGATCCGCTCGAAGCGATTGGATGACCAAGCGAGTAGGGATGAGAACTGGGCAGTTTGCTGGTCAGGCCCCACTTGTGGGCGAGGTAGCCTTCGATCGATTTTATTGTGTCTATAGAATAATCATTGATGACTAGGATTTCATTAATTGTGCCATCAAAATCAGTAGAGCCATGTCCAGCCCTTCCAATATGAGTAATGTTATCACTAAATGTGAATGATGTTGTGTTGGAATAGCTTTCGTTACCGTTGATCCGGATTTTGTAATTTGAACTTCCACTATCCGCCAGGTAGGCAACGAAATGCATTCCGGTCTTGGGCATACTAAGATTTAAATTATCTAATCTTGCTGTTCTGAAATGCTGTGCGTAGGTCAAATCATTGGAATACAAATCAAAATTATTATTTGTAGAAGTGTCGTTTGTTCCCAATACACTGTACACGGATTCATTTTGAGGACTGAAAAGGAAAATGACCATCGCATCGGTGGATAGACCTAGCGAAGAAAGCGTGAGCACATCGTCACTACCATCGAAGTCGATTGCATTCATATTAAAAGTGGGTTTATTTGCTGCGGTTGACTGGGTGGCATGGTTTGCATTTCCACTCTTGTCTGCCCACTGGCTTACCGCATTGGAACTATGGGTGATGGAGTTTTCATCCGATGCATCCAACCATAGGGACATATTGGAAAGTTCAGTGGGTGAAAACAGTTTCTTGGCAGTACCATCTCTGCCAGCACCGGAAGAGTCTTTTGCATTTGCAGAGTCAAAGTCCCAGCGACCCTGTAGATTGGCCACACCCACCGGGGCGTTGGGCACGAGCACGCCCAGTTGCCTGCTGACCACCGAGCCCCCAGCATTGCTGGCGATGGCACGGAAATAATAAACCTTTTCCAGGTTGGGGATGGTAATGGTGGTGGAAAATGTTCCTGCAGCCTGGTTGGTGGAGACAGTCACCTCGTTGTCCCAGGCGTCCGTGGGGGTGACGGCCGTCCCTCTGTCCTCATCGCCCCAACGTATCTTCACGGTGGGGTTCTGCCCGCCGGTGCTGAGCAACTGTCCGGTGAGGACTGCGGTGCCCCGGCTTGGCTGAGTCACACTCATCTGCCCAAACCCGGCGGGGAGTTTCTGGGCGAGGGCAGGGCACCAGGAAAAGAGCATGGTGCTGATGGTAAGAAGGGTGGCGAAGGTTGAGGACAATCTCATAATCTGGGTCTGCGGGCTTATTGTTATGGGCTGCTTAAAAATTTTCGGAAAGGGCTGGTCTAAAAAAGGGAGAAGAGGTCTGGGCTGGCTTTGGGAGTTGGTAAGGGTTGATAAAATAAAAATTTAATGGGCGGGCGGGTACTAAAGGGTAGGGTTGGAGAAATTTGCACATGAGAAAATGGAAAGATCACACCCCTTGTTTTCCTGCGGGGGCTATTTATTGTATGGTTTAACATATGATTATAAGTAAATATCTTAATTAACTAAAATTGTATACTAAACTATTAGCAGTAAGTTCTGAAATGATACAAAAATTCACGAAGAAAAATAAAAATTTAGGGAGGTTTACCCAAAAGCCATCAATGAATGAATACAGGCTGGGCGGTTGGGGCTGTTTTTAGGTGGGCAAATAGGATGGGGCTTTAGGCAAAGATTGGCAGGGTTTTATGAATCGTGCTAAGCGGTTTGGAGATCGTTATTTTCATTCACTGGGCGAATGAGGGCCTCCACTTCCTTTTTATCCACATAAATCCGTTTCGAATCCGGTAGTTTGTACTGCTTTAAATGCTCTTCCTCGATTAATTTTTTTACCACCTGGCCGCCTTTGTATCCGAGGATGGCAGCCGCTTCGGTCATATTAATAAGGATGGGTCTTTGGTTGTCCTGATCTTCTTTCAAAATGGTTATGTCGTATCGTTATCTTTTAGTTACAGGTGGCGGTAAATTTTTTGGGCCTCCCACGCTTGTTTTTGGGAGGTGGGAAAAAGGCATCCGCTTCATCAATAAATTTTTGTATGTGCAGGATTTTATTGATATCGCTCAGTAATACCCGTTTCACATTTTTGTGGGGCATTTTATAGAGCTTCAATTGTCCACTGGCATGCATATGGTTGATGGAATTATAATTTGCGAAGCCCATGATTCTGGCCGCTTCAGAGATTTTTACAAACCGGTCGAGCTCTTCCTTAACCGGTGGTGAAAAATCCTCCTCTTTACTGATCATCCTTGGCTGAACTGACTGTTATCAGATTGAGGACATCATCATTGCGTACCCTCAACCCCACCACATTGGGTAATTGGTAGGCCTGGATTTTCCCGTCTCTGACAAAATTCCGTATACGTTCGCCCGTGCCTGCACCCAATAATTTCACCGCATCTGTAAAAGTGAGATACTTTACATTATTTCCGTAGTCTTCGTTTAGCTTAATCATTTCGTTGGTTTCTTTTGCTTTTGTTTATTCTTAGGTTCGAATGAGGTGGGCAAATTCATGACATCGTGGTAACGGACCCTGTATCGATTGGTCCCTTTAATCTGGTAGGCTTTCAAATAACCGGCTTCGATCAGTTTTTCAGTTTCACGGTAGTCGGCATAACCGAGCAAATAGGAAGCCTGTACCAGATTGATCAGGTGGTTTGGGTTATCCCTAAAGGTGAGCACTTTATCCGGCATCGGCTATTGGGGGTAGGGTGCGAAGGGCAAGCACCTGCTTCTTGCAGAGTAACTTTTTATTGAGTCCGATAATTTTATACTCATCCAGTTTTCCCCGCCTAATATAGTAGTCCACACTGTTTAGCTGGGAAAAACCGAGCATACGAATGGCCTCGGATTTGCTGATTAATTCTTCCCCGTTGAATTGAATGGTCTTTTTCATTTTTGAACAATTTCGGGGGAGAATGACTGGTAGAAGGGATACCCCTGGTGGTACTCTGCTTCGATATCCTTTTCGTTGAAGGTCTTCGACCAGAGAGAAAGCTCATCTACCCTTCCATCGAGGTTACTATTTAAAACGCCCGTTTTTCCGTTAATGGATGCACCGAAAAGAAAATCTTCGAATTTTATATGTTTAACAAATTTGGGATATGCCTTCGATACCAGTTGTTTATTTAAGTAAATTTTATTGACTGCCCGACCATTCTCTTTCCCAAAAGTGTAGCTGATCAGTTGCCAATCATTGGTAAGCCTGGTTTTTGAGTAACGGTTTTCACGAAGATTAGTTTCTCCCCAAATCGATTGGAAAGGTATTCCTACACGGTTTGTCCGAAGGGCGATTTTTCCAAAGCCGTCCCATTTTACAGATCTGAATATAGAGTTTTGGGAGGATTTTGATTGATGCATTTGTAGCCATGCCTGAAGGGTAAATTCCTCGAATTGCCCGGGTAGGTTAATATGGACAGCACTTTTTTGGTTAGTGAATTTAAGGCTTTTATTTTGTGACCAACGACCATAGGAGCGGTTGCAGTGCCTGAAAACTCCATGACTGGCGATACCAGTTTCTGCATGGTTAATGATCAGGTTGGATGGATAGTGGGGCCCAAGATCGTCACGAATGCTTTCGGGTAACTCAGCGATGAAATCTTCGTGTTTTGGATCAAAATTTAGTTTGTGCGGAAATTCAAAAGTGTAGAGCCCGAGCAGGTCTGGGTCTTTTGATTTTTGTTGCATCTTTTCTTTCCAACGAACCATTCCAGCCCTGCCTGGTAAATCGGGAGAAAGATCGGTAAATATAAAGGGAGTATTTTCTCCTGTCGTTGGTGTATGATAGGGATCAAATTTACCGAAAGAATTGCCTCCATTAATGTCTTTCACTTCCACCAGACCTTCGTCCACTTCAAACTGGTCGGTGGAATTGGGGTGAATGTTCAGGCAGAACTCAGTGCCCAAGTCTATGTAATGTGCACTGGGGGTACGGATGGTGAACTCATGGCCCCTTTCATCATGCACAATCGTTCTGATGCTTCCTTTTTGTACAAAGATTTCTTTTTCACTGAGGATTTCGAAGATGGATGCACCGGTAAAAATTACATCCACCGATTCTCCGAACCTAAGGTGTAGTTTGCCACTTGCAGTTTTATATTCTCCAGGTTCAAACTGGGTTTGGCCCGGGACGAATAGATGATGAGTTTCATCCATTCCGAAAAAATCAATTAATTGTATCTTTGGTAGACTCTCAGAATGTACCGCAATTCCATGGTCAGTTTCCACTGTCTTTTGAAAGACAAAGTGGTTCAGGAAAAACACTGCAAAAATAATCGAAGCTGCGATCGCCAGACATTTTCCGCCCTTCTTACTAGGGAAGCGGGTAGTTTTTGATTGTCCGAAATTGTGGAGATTGTGGGCTTGCCTAGACTCATCCAGGTTTTCCATCACCGATGCATAAGTGAGGTAGAAGGAACGAGCTTCCTCGCAGTTGAGCAGTAACTCGTTGAGCGAAGAGATATCTTCCTCGGAGATGGATTGGGCAAAATAATCTTCTATGAGTTTCTTATCTGAAGGTTTCATAATGATTCAGCTTTCATTTGTAACTGTACGCAGGAGGTAAGGGCAGTGCGGATACGGTTAAGTTTTTGGTAGAGGGACTGGGTGGTTTTATTGGTCTTCTTGGCAAAGTCCTTGATTGAGGTGGAGGAATTATAGGCAACATCGAGAAGTTCCCGTTCGCCCGATTTTAATTTTTGGGTGCATACTTGTAAGGCTTGCCAAAGATCTTTTCTGGAATCGTATTCATGTGCAGCCTGATCCAGGATCTTTTTCATAACCTGATTGCAGATAGGCACATCCATTTTTTGTGCCTTTCTGCGGAAACTCATGATCTCGTACCTCGCGATCACCATCATCCATTTGCCAAAGTTTTCCTCCGGGTCCTTAAGTTGATCAAATTTATTCCAGGCAATGATGGCTACTTTTTGCATCAAATCAGCCACATCATGATGGTTGTACAAACCGCTTCTAATGTAGGCACGAACGGCAGGTTCGTGCTCCGTGTAGTAAGCCAAAAATTTGGTATTTTTCAAGTTTGTGTCTGATTTCACTAATTGTTTACGCCATAAAGAAGAAAAAACTAACAAAAAAAGTGCACAATTTTTATATATTTTTGATTTTATGTACAATAATTATTATTTTATTACTTTTAAACCTTATCTGGTTATCCTCGGTATTATCCTTGTCCTTGGACTCATTCATAAGGGAATTAATTGGGTATTTTTGACAGGAAATCGTTGAATTATCTGAGCAGATACACTTTAGATCTTCCTCTTAGGATCGAAAGTGGCTCATGTATGCCAGGGCATTTTCATAAGAAAAAAGTAAATTTCCAAACCACTATGTCTGGCAGATTACTTGTCTTCCTTTTCCCCTTCTTGTTCCAATGGAAAGGATTTACTTATTGCTTGGAGCACTAATATGTATGCCCTCTTGTAGCGCAAATTTGGATTATCGATCAGAAACTTGTAAACAGTGGCAACAATACGAGTAGGTTTTACATCTGTTGGAATAGAGAAATTTTCCCGATGAGAGTCGAAAATCGCACTGATATATCCATACGCCATTCCAGCGTTAAGGAGTTCTTTATCCGTCATTCCTTTCTCAATGTAGTAGTCCTCCAATTGGGCGATTAAATCATGTCCTGAAATTTCAAAGGCATTAACTGGCGAGCCCCAAACAATAAAAATTAGGGGGAGTATTCTTAAAATCTTCATCCTCTAATCATTTGGCAGAATTTGAAAAGTTGTCAATTTTCCCGCTGATTACCGTAGAAACAAAGGGCAACAAACAGAAGAGAGCAGAACCAATCAATGCCTGGATATTTGTGAGTCAGATCACCTAAATCCTTTGGCTGTCAAAGGTGGGTATTTGAGCAATTTTTAGATAAATTCGGAATTAATACAGAAAAATATAAAAAATATATTGACAGATATATGTATCTAGTGTAAATACAAATATAAACCCGAATAAAATTACCATGATCAATAATCTCTTCTCCCTTCTCCTTATCCTCTCAGTATCCTCAACCGGTTTTTGGTTCCTTACCCAAATTTAATACCTGCAATCTGCAGAAACTCTTACTTCTGCAGATTTTTTTCATAATTTAGAACATTTGGGGATAAGATAAAGTGGGTGATTTTATTGCCGATTACAAGGACTCAAACTTAAACTGAATCGCTTTCCTTTCCCATGTTTATGCCTTTGTTCCCTCAAGTTTGTCGCGGATGGATTTACGGATTTTTTCGCCGGCAAAATCAAGCAGTGTCACAATCATGAGAATGCACAGAAGAACGAGGGAGAACTTGTTCCAACTATCTGCAGATTCCGCATAGAGCTTAAGGTGTAAACCAATCCCGCCTGCCCCAACATAGCCAATAATACTGGCAGATCGTACATTGTATTCCAGCATCCATAAACAATGGCTCCAGATGATGGGCCGGGCATTGGGCCAGAGCCCGTACTGAAAGGCCTGCAGGGGGCTTGCCCGCAAGGATTTCAAGGCGTCTTGCGAACTAAGATCAGTTGATTCAAAAGTTTCACTGAAAAACTTGGCCAGGTACCCAACACTGTAAAGAGTCAGGGCAATGACCCCGGCCAGCGAATTGGACCCGACGATAACCACGGCCAAAAGGGCCCAGAGTAAACTGGGGATGGTACGGATAATATTGAGAAGCATGCGGGTGGGCCAAAGTATCCAACCCGGGGCAACATTACGGGACGCTCCCAGAGAAATAACGAAAGATAAAAGGATGGCTAGAAGAGTGGAGACAAGGGCTATTTGAACGGTCTCGAGCAAGCCGGACAAGGTACGCTCGAGAATGGACCAGTCCGGGGGAAAAAATTGGGCAGCAAAACGGGAAAGGTTTCCCCAGTAATCGAGGTTGCGACCGGATCCCTCAATGGAGGGAATGGCACTAAAGGAAGCGGCCAGGAAGATCAAAAAAGTGACCCCGAGCAGATCAAAGCGGCTATGCCATGGTAAATCCGGTTTGTTCATACCTGAGGGGGGGAGACTTCTTCCCAAGTCCATTGGTTAGGATTATCGCAATCTAAACGGAGAACAAAATCGGCAAATTGCTGGACCTGTTCCTCGTCATGTAAGGAGCAGACCAAGCTCCCCCCCGTTTCTTTCTGAGCATGGCTTAGAATTTCCAAGGTTCTGTCTGCCCAGTCGGAATCAAGGCTGGCCACCGGTTCATCTGCCAACAGTAGGGTGGGGGATGATAACATACTGCGACAAATGGCCAGACGTTGGCGCTCTCCCCGGGATAGGGTGGAGGCCCATTGGCGGGCTTTATTTGCCAGCCCGAATTTAACCAGCCACTCGGTGCATCTTTCTTTCTCATTTTGAGGAAACCCAAAAAGGGTACGGAGGGAGGAGTGGCGGGCAAGGCAACCACCCAATGCATTGGTCAGGGTACTGGCTCCATCAGCCAGTTGCAGATCCTGGAAAATCATGGAGGCATGTTGGCCGTGCAGCAGACAAGATTGTACGCTTCCTTCGCTGGGAGAAAGTTGGCTGCCCAAGAGGCGGAGCAGGCTGGTTTTTCCGACTCCGGAGGGCCCGGTGATGGCAACAAAGCAGGAGGGGGGAATGGATAGGTTGAGATGACGAAAGAGCCACCGTCCGGCCAGGCAAAGCCCTAAGTTTTCGACTTCCAAGAGTGAGGGGCTCATCGCTGGGGAGTGGCGGAATGGCTTATGATTGCCAAGCTATATTCAGGGCTTGAGTGAATTTTGCACCTCAATGGCCTCGCGGATGACTTGTAAATGTTCATCCTGATCGACTTCGATCAGTTCGCCATTAAAGACCTGATCCCGCAGGTCCGGGTTATCCAGATTCATCGCCAATAGAGCGTCTTTGATGATAGTCAGGTCAGACTGGGAAAGAGTGGCCCGTGCACAGATGGTGTGAGAGGGAACGGGGCCTTGTTGTTGGACAATCCGCAGGCGGGACTTTTGGGCGTCGGTCAGATATTTGTTATCTCCAGTCAGGACATAATCGCTTACTGCGGCTGCCTCCACCTCTCCACTTAGCACTTTTTCCACCGCGGATACATATCCGGTTCCGAAGATGGTGAGAGAGAAAAAATCGGTCAGTGAGCCATCGGGCCCAACCAGACCGCGCGTGTGGAGGTCCCACACCGGTATCAAATATCCGGATGTGCTCGAGCGGCTGGCAAAGGCAACAGGTTGCCCTTTTAATTCTTCTATTGATTGGTACTTTTTGTCTTTGAGGCTGAGCCAAATGCTCTGGTAATGGGGCAGGCCATTTTTTAAATGAATCAGTAGGATGGAAGCAGTCTCCTGGTCAAGATTGCGGGCTGCATCGGTGGAGCTAAGGTATCCCAAGTCCAAGGTTCCGTTACGGAAAGATTCCACCACCACGGAGGAGTCGGTGGGGATAAGAACTTCCACTTCACGAGATAACTTGGCGGAGAGATATTTTTCCAAGGCTTCTTTTTCAGCCAACATTTTTTCAGGATTTTTGTTCGCTTTCAGAGCGATTACCACTTTGTTGAGCGAGAGCTCCGGGCTACCAATATCCCTCGGGATCTGGGGCTCTTCCGGCTGGCTGGAACAGGAAAGAATACCCCATGATAGAAGGGCGTGAAACAGGATTAGAAGGATACGAGAATGCTTTTTTTCAGAATTCATAAAGGGGGAAATACCAATTGAGACTCAGTCTCAATAGCAATATCATCTGCCGCGAGCAAGTCAACGAGCTTAAATCGGTCGATCTTTCCTAGGAGGAGAGAAGTGAGTAAATCTTCTCGATCGTTTGTTCGGATGGGGAGCCTTGCGAGTCCATCCAGTTCAATGCTTGCAAGCTAAGCTGTTTTCTCTCTTCGGCACTCAGGGCAAGGTTGATTAACTCTTTTTTTGCCTCCTCTGCAGATTCGGTCGTGCGAATGGCATCATGAATGAGCAAATCTCCACAGGTTTGATGAAAGTTCTGAAAATTTGGACCCAGCACCAATGGAATACCGTGGGCGATTGGTTCAATGGGGTTTTGCCCGCCCCGGTTGGGAGGCAGGGTCTTCCCTCCGAGGGCAAGATCGGCACACTGAATAAGGGTGCTGAGCTCTCCGGTGGTATCGGCAAGGTATACCAAAGTGCCTGGCGGGGCTTGATGGCCAAGAGTGCGCAAATGATAGGACACTCCTTTTTGCTCAAGCATGGAGGAAATTTTTTTTCGTCGTTCAGCATGCCGGGGAATGAGCAGGATGCGGGCATCGATCTGCTCATTCCTGACTTGTTCCATGGCTTCGACCAACAGTTCCTCCTCGCCTGGCCAGGTGGATATTCCGGCAATGACAATTGATTCCTGGGCAAATCCAAATTCTTTCCGTAAGTGTTCCGGGCAAGTATCACTGGGAGCAGAGGAGGATACCGCGTCCACTTTAAGGTTGCCCACGACTTGTATGTGCGGTGCGGTAATGCCAATTTCGATCCAGCGGGTACATTGTCTTTCCGAGGTGGTTAAAATCTCCAATCCTTTGGGCAAAAGCAGTCTTCTTGCCATGGCTGAGCCGCACAATCGGCTGAAGGTCCGGTCGGAGAGACGGGCATTGATGATCAGGGCAGGCACCCCCCGCAGGCTGGCCTGATAAAAGTGTTCCGGCCAGAGTTCACTATCCACGGTGATGATCAGGTCTGGTTGAATTCTCCACCATGCCAAACGGCTAAAGACCCACCAGTCCATCGGGAAAGGACCCTGGGCAAGCACAAGGTTATGATATTTTTGCGAAGCCATGAGCAAGCCGGTACTGGTAGTGCCAGTGAGCACGATCTCGATATTTGAATCCTTGAGCAGAACTTCCATCACTTTGGCAAGGGAGGACAGTTCACCCACACTTACTGCCTGAATCCAAATGCGTTTCCTTTCCTTATTCTTTGCTTTGAGACGAGGAAATAAACCGAGCCGGTAATGCAGCTTAAACCCATATCCTCCCCGTCGTAGCATACGATAAAGAAAGTAGGGGGAGCTCAGCAGTGCGACCACTGGGAATGCCAATCGATAGAGAAGAATCACTGGGTATGAGCAAGTTGTTTACCGTTGCCAGCAAGGGATGGATAGGAAAGTATTCAAGGCTCTTTCTTTTATGAAGACTTTTGACCGAATCGCGAAACTTTTCTCTGATTGCAAGGCTGAGAATCGGGCAGCCTTTGTTGCCTATGTGTGTGCATGTGATCCCGACTTTAACCGATCCCTTGATGTGTGCAAAACTTTGATTGAACAAGGAGTCGATATTATCGAATTAGGGGTGCCTTTCTCTGACCCCCTGGCTGATGGACTGACCAATCAATTGGCGGCCCAGCGTGCTTTGGAATCGGGATGTACCCAAGAAGATGTGTTCCGGTTAGTTCGGGAAATTCGTAAGTTTTCTGAGATTCCCATTGTTTTTTACACCTATTACAACCTGATTTTTTCTCAGGGTGTGGCGGAGTATGTGCAAAAATCCAAGGAGGCAGGAGTGGATGGGTTACTGACCCTGGATCTGCCCCCGGAAGAGGCGGATGAATTGATTGAGGCGTGCCAAGATTTAGAGGTCGCAAATATCTTTATTATTGCACCGACCACACCGGAGGAAAGAATTTCCAAAATTTCCAAGCATGCATCTGGTTTTCTCTACTATGTATCCAGGGAGGGAGTAACTGGTGAGCGGGATGAATTAGCCGGAGATCTGGCCGAGCGGGTAGCGGCAATCTATGAGAGAATAAACATTCCCTTGGTGGTTGGGTTTGGAATTTCTACGGTTGAGCAGGTAAAGCAGGTGGCCCAGCTTGCCGATGGGGTAGTGGTGGGGAGTGCTCTGGTAAATTGCATTCCTCAAAACCTGGATAATCATGAGCGTATGCTTGCCTCGATAAGAGAAAGATCTAAATCCCTCGTGGGTGGCGTAACCGCTGCCTAAAAAAATAAACGAAAAAGGGGGGTTCCGTGGCACGAAAAGTCGAGGAACTATGGATATTGGGTGGGGTGACCGCGGCCGGTAAAACGGAGCTTTCTCTGGAGTGGGCAGAAAAGAATGGTGCCGAAATTATCTCATGCGATTCAGTCTCGTTTTACCGAGGGTTGGACATTGGTTCAGCCAAGCCGGATTCCCGCGAGCAAAAACGGGTGGTTCATCACGGACTGGATTTGGCCGATGTGTCCGAGGTTTTTGATGTGGGACAATTTCATGCCTATGCAAATGAAGTCATTCAAGATATGATTTCGCGGGGCAAAAAGGTTTTGGTGGTGGGGGGGAGCGGGTTTTTCCTGCATGGTTTTTTGCGACCGGTTGTGGATGCTGTGGAGGTAGCGCAAGAGGTCCGGAACCAAGTCAAGGCAACCTATGAAAACGAGGGAATCAATGCTCTCCTTGCCCAGTTGAAAAAGCACAACCCGGAAGGTTTGGGCCATCTGGACACCCAAAATCCTCTCCGGGTGATCCGGGCACTTGAAAGGTGTGTACAGTCCGGTCGTTCGCTGATTGATCTCCAGAAAGATTTCGAGAAATTGCCCATTCCTTATGCCCAATTGCAAAAGAAAATGGTGTGGTTGGACCGGGAGGATGATGAGATCGTAAAACGAATCAATCTGCGAACCCAACAAATGATTGAAGGAGGAATGATCGAAGAAACCCAACGAGCGATTCGAGATGGTATGGAAAGTCATCCCAGCCTGTCTCAGTCGGTGGGATATCGTGAAGTTATTGAATTTCTTAAAAAGGGTGGATCCCAAAACGAGCTAATCAGCTCGATTGTACGATCCACCCGCCAATTGGTCTCCAAGCAAAGAAAGTGGTTCCGAAAACATTTCCCTGCTGGTTCCTGCCTGCATCCTGGACCGGAAAAATCTGTTCGACCGGATCATATCCCATGGGTTGCGGGCACTTGACCGATTCAACCGAAGGACTTACCTTATTTTTTGTATTTGTGTAAATGAATCCACTTAAAAGCATTGCCATCGTTTCGAACCTGTCCAAAGCGGGGGCAAGGGCTGTGTCCCATTCATTGGAGAAAATATGCCGTGATAACCAGGTGGAAGTCAGGCTGACTGAGGAGTTTCCCTGTCCGCAAAACTTCCTCAAGGGTATGGATGCATGTTTTTCCGTGGGCGGAGATGGCACCCTTTTGAATTTGTTGGACCAAGCCATTGCCCACGAGGTTCCGGTGGCTGGTGTGGGGGTGGGGAAACTGGGGTTTTTGTCAACTCTAGACCCGGAGGAATTGGCTCATTCCTTACCCGCTGTGCTCCGGGGGGAATTTCAAATCAGAAGAAGAAGCCTTCTTGGATATCGAGAAAATCAGGGCCCGGAGAAATTGGCCTTGAATGATTTAGTGGTAAAGAGTGGCTCGACCGGCCGATTGGGCCGGTTTTCGGTTTTTTGTGGAAATGAACGGGTGGCAGATTATGCATCGGATGGGATTGTATTCTCCACCCCAACAGGATCTACCGCATATAATTTGGCTGCGGGTGGTCCGATTGCCCATCCTGAAGCGGAAGTGATGCTGATGACTCCGATTTCTGCACACAGCCTGACCAGTAGGCCATTAGTCTTTCCGACCGGAATAAGTTTACGGATCGAATACGAGGAAAACTCAGCCAGTCCTGATGTCTCTACCGATGGGAGAGAGGCCTTCACTGAACCTCCTCATTTTCCCTTGGAAATTTTTGTTTCCAGCAAGAGTTTTCCCCTTATAGAAACGATCGGACACTCTCACTTCCGAGTCCTCCGAAATAAACTGAAGTGGGGATAAACAGGGTGAAATAAATCTTATTCAAATGTTATCTTCAGGCACACGGATTGGTCCATTCCACATTGAGAGTTGGATACAGGAAGGTTCGTGTGGACAGAGTTACAAAGGAGAGGGAAGCACCGGGGAAGAAAAAGGAAAAATCAGGTTTTTGAAACTGTTTCACCGAGATCTTTCCGAGAAGGATGGGTTTTCGGATTATTTTGGCCAGGAATGCCGGGCAATTCAACAAATTGAGGGAAGAGGGATCTGGCCGATGCGTAGCCATGGCCGGATGAAATGGAAACATTGGATGGCCTATGAGTGGTTGGAAGGAAAAACAGAGGCTGTTTCGAGGGGTCTTGAGGGGGAAGAAGTCCAAGAAATTAAGCTGCGGTCGTTGCAGGACTGGATGGAATTTTTTCCCGAGCGTATCGGACCGGACCAATTGAAGGAAATTATAATTGATTTACATTGCGGATTAAACCTTGCTCACAATTCGGGAGTGATCCATGGCAATCTCAAGCCTAGCAATGTTTTAATTTCTCAAAAGGAAGATGGGGCTTTTGAGGGCTGGGTCACTGAGTTTGCATTGTCCAAGATGGTCAGTTTCCGGCCATTGCATGAAGACCCCAAAGAGGGAACGGTATTTCTCTCCCAAAGCATGCAATTTCAGGAATCCCTCAAAGAGAGCCAGGCCTTTCGTCCAGAGAGTAGTGCAATGGGAGATCTTGCCGAAGAAAAATGGGATATCTATGCACTCGGTGGATTGGTGAGATATGTAATTAAGAAAAGCCAGAATATTCCGCATCAGTGGGAGAAATGGGAGGACTGGTCTGAACAAGCAAACAGGGGTGCATTTGCCACAATTTCTCAATCAATGGAAGCAATCCCCGGGGTCTCGGACTTGTCTGTCTATGGTATCAGGAGTGAAAGTTTCCACCCAGGATCGGGTTTGAGCGACGAGGAAATCAGGAAGAAAAGAGAGATGGAGTGGGACAGAGAACAGAAAATTGCCTCGGCCCATTTTCGCCGAAATATTACCGGCCTCATCGGATGCCTGTGTTTGTTGATTTTTTTATTTTCTAAAATTTATTTGTTTTTTAATCCTTCCCCTTGGGTCGAATATTCGGTCGATGGGGCCGCGGACAAATACCAATTAGGTTTTGGAATCTGGTCCGGAAAAGCTTGGGGGATTTTACCCGCTTCCTATGACAAGGATGGGGATGGGGGGCAGGATGTTGCGGGGGAATGGGAGCGTGAGAATGGTTTGTTCCGATTGAAATTCCGAAAGTTTAAAAAAGTGAACGAGGAAGAATCGGGAAAAAAACTCTGGCAGTTTATCGGCAAAGGATCCACCACCGATGCAGATTATTATATTTGGTCTGATTATTTGAGCTACAACAGAAAAGCAAACTGTTTAGAACTGATCAAACGGATCGATGAAAGAGAAGTTTTCGTCCCCGGACAACGGGGAAGCGATAGCCCCCATCTTTTCCCAGAGGTACGAATTCGCAGGAGTGGCGGATTGATCAAAAAAGCCCAACTGTTGTTTAAGCCAACGCAAATGGATGGTCCCAGTTGGTCTGTTTTTATCGGGCTTGGGTTTCTTTTGGCCAGTCTCTTGTATCAGAGAATAATTATCCGCATTTCTGAACCGGACAAAATCTCGGGAAAGGATTGAGTTTATTGGCACTTTTTTCAAGACTACTGTTTCAATGATCCACCTTGATCTCAGGATTCTTCACTACAACTCCTTGATTGGAGCAATCTGTTTTTTTTGCTCCTGCACATCCCAAGACCCAGATGGCAAATATGTGGGAGAGGTAAAGGATTGGGTGCATGAGGTGTTTGAAGGAAATTTAGTCGCAAGGGGAGCGGAGTGCCAGGTGGAATTATCCCTTTCCCAAGGACCGGATAAAATGGTAGCTTTGCTGTTATTTGATCACCCCCAAATGGAGCCTGTTCAACGCTCTGGAACTTGGGAAATCGGGGATGGGGAAAGGGTTGTCCGGTTTGATGATGATAAAAAGCCCTCCGAATATTATCTGATCAAAAGAGGCGTCCGTCACGCCTTTCAATCAAAAGAAGGCTTAACCAATGATGATGGATCCCCCCTCTTATTGGTCAGAAATGTGGGCAAATCAAGAAAAGCATCCTATCCGATTGAAATTATTTTTGGACCGAAAGGCGGGGCCATTGTCGAGGGTGCGGGGATTGCAGAAGCCCGCTCCGGGGATTGGAACCGAGTGGGGGATCGAATAACCGTGACCCTCAAGTTGCCCACAGTCGCGTTGGAAGGTGGCAAAAATATGCCTGAAGAAAGCTACAAATATTTCATGAGTTGGTCCTCCGATAATGAAAAGGCCTTGGTGCTGGAAAAAATGGTAGTGATGAGACCATTCATCCGGGAGGATGGATCGAAAAGACAGAGTTGGATGAGTTCCTTAATTTTTTCGGACCGCCCTTTGCTCATCGCCAAATAGTACGACTGAGAAACACTGGCAAAGATTTGACGTTCCCGGACGGGTCTTCATCATGGGGGGTTTTTTAATATTACAGATCGTCTTATGATTACCGCACTCCAGCACTTCATATCGAAAAAGGGAAAATTTGTTTTTATCCTGCTTCTTTTATTGGTTATTGTTTCCTTTGTTTTGTACCTGTCGCAAGGTTCATCCGTTTTCGACTTACTCTCCGATGGCGGCAGGGAAAAGAAAGAATTGTTTGGCTATGACTGGAACAATCCGGACCAAAGGCGCTTCCTTTCTGTCACATCCCGGGCGGCTGGTTCCCTCGGGGTTTTGGTCAGTCCGGCTCAGCAAATAGTTGAAAAAGCAGATGATTCCTACATCCAGGGATTGCAGCAGCAAATTCAGGCGGCTTTCCGTGCAAACCCGGAAGAAGTTGATCAGGAGTCCTTGCAAAGATTGTTTCAATACATGCAAGCGTGGCCCAACTTTTCCAGAGATTTTAAAGTACGCGAAATTGCCCGGTCTGGTACCTACGATCCAGAATTTTTAGACCAGTCAATCAAAACCCGGGTGGTCTTGAGTGGGCAGGCGGATTCTTGGGGCTTTCTGCCCCGCACGATCAATCACCCAGCGATCAATTCCGAATTCATCAAATTTTTAACCAGCATTGATCCCTCGTTCGATTCGGAAGCAAATCGAACCAGTGCATTCTCCATGATAGGGAGCAGGTTTGGTATGACCGGAAATGAACTTGAATCAGTTTTGTACACCTCTTTTCGTGAGATGCTGGTGGATCGAATTTACACGCATCGGGGGTTTGCCTTGTCCGGGGAGGTGGATGTACTTAGCCAACAAAATGCGTTTGCATGGGATGGAGAGGTTGCGGTGGTCTCCGCCGAAGATCTCGATGACTTCAAAATCGTCTGGGGGAAGATAAATTTTAACAGCACTCCTCAGGCGGGCGATCAATTGGCATTTTCTTCCGGAGCCAAGAAACACAATTTCGAATTTGGTAATGCTTCCGAGGATAAGAACGGATCGGTTATTTTGATTCCTCTGGGCAATAATACCAAAGAGTGTGCCCAGCATGTGATCGATGCAATCAATGGTACTGATTTGGGAATCCAAGCCTTTGTTCAAAATAATGCAGGTATCCGTTTGGAATTAAGTAAGGAGAAATTGCCTCCTGTTGCCCCCCAATTTTCTACCACCACCCCAGCGGTCGTGTTTCAGGATCATTTATCCCCCAAGCTCACTGAGTTCTACGAGCAGAACCAAGATTTGGGAGCATTTATGGAAGCACCCCGTACCTTTGCCACGGCCATGGTCTTTGCCAGTAAAAACTTCCTAACCCCGCCTGCACCCGCAGACGATGCTCGATTACGTTCTTATTTTGAGCGTAACCGTTTGGACTTTTTGCCCGAGGTCAAGGATGGGGAAGGAGAGGAAAAGAATCAAACTGCCCTGCCTGATGTAAAATTTGAGGATGTTGTAGAAGAAGTCAGAGAAAAAGTGGCAGCCCAAGATCTTGCGGATGCCAACAGGGAAGCTGGGCGTCTGGCTCAGGATGCCGCTCTTGATTTTCTCGATAAATTGAACCGTTTTTCTGATCGGATGAGAAAAAACTATCCTGACTTTACAACCATGCGAAGCTCTTCAGAAATGGAAAACTTTTTAAAGGAGTCTGGGGCGGACCAGAGAAAAATCTCATTTTCCTCCAAGGATATGAACATCCAAGCGATGGTGCTGGGCTTGGAAAGAAGGGCAAGTGAACAGCGCTCCAACAGGGAACCCTTGGAGGAGGTCGAATCTCTGAACGAAAGCAAATTTTTTACCCGGTCCGTCCGTAAGGCAAGAAATGGGCATGTAGTCTTCCTACTCGATAGTAAGACTGGAAAAAATACATCCACATTTTCAAATCTTTCCTTTTCCACTCTTTGCCTAGAATACTTCAAGGATAGAAGTAATTCCAAATTTATCCAAAAGGTGGATGAGATGAAAGAAAAGTTATTATCCAACCCTAAGGCAAGTGATTCTTTTCTGACAAAATATAAATTTGAGTCCAAAAACCAGAACACTGCACGGGCCTCATTTGATTCAAGGCAAAGATCTTTGCGTGCCAAGATAGACAGATTGGAAAGTGCTCAATCTGCTAATGGAAAAGGAGACAATGCGGGAAATGGGCAGACTGATCAAAAAATAAACACTTTACGGGACCAACTTGCCCAGCTCGAAAAGGAAAGAACCGCGGTCAACAAGGTTCTTGAAGGTGCGGAGGCATTAGAGGTCGACCAACAGTGGGTCGAGTTGGAAAGGAATGAAAAGGGTGCAGTTTTTGGTTTATTACGGGCGGTTTATTCCATGCGCGGGAAGCAGTTAGAGGAAGATCAAAGAAGTACCATAAATTCGAATTTGGAACTTTCCCGGGGTTTGCTTTCTCGTGATGAAACGATCAACGAATTGTTATCGGTTCATCTCTCCGAGTAGGGGCGAGTCCCATTGGTTTGTTTTGCTAAAAAGATTTTTTCCACCCTAAGAAAAATTCCTTGTTTCCATCATTTCCAGGTGGATTCGCGGTTGTTTCAATCAACAGACTGGACCCGCTCAGTTCTCGGCTGGCAAATTGTTTGGTTTCATCCAAAACTCGTTGGTGAATCATCGTATCTTTGATTATGCCACGACCGAGGTCGGCTTCCTCTTTTTTACATTCAAACTGTGGTTTTACCAAAGCGGCTAAGCGGCCCTGCTGTTCCAGGAATAGCCAAGCTTGCTTAAGTACCTTTTGCAGGGAGATAAAAGATAAGTCCATTACCACCAACGGATATTGAGAGTAGGGTAGGTCATCCTGAGCCAAGGATTTCAGGTTCATCTTTTCAAGGTTAGTCACCCGGGGGTCGATCCTTAACTTGTAATGCAGTTGACCTCGGCCCACATCGACACATGTTGCGGATTTGGCACCTCTTTGAAGGAGGCAATCAGTAAATCCTCCAGTTGATGCCCCGAGGTCTAAAAAGTCGATCCCTTCCACCGACCACTTTGCCTCCCGAAGAAAATTTTCCATTTTTAAACCCCCTCTGCCCACATAGGGCATTTGGTTTTCCAGAGAAAGTTGTGCATTGAGGGGTAACATCTGGCTGGATTTTTGAATTTTTGCTTCCTTCCACTTCACCTGGCCTGCCAAAATACATGCCTGTGCTTTGGTTCTGCTTTCAGCAAGTTGCAAGGCAACCATTAATTCATCTGCCCGAATTTTTTTACTCATTTCCTGTATAGGGTGTGGATGCCGATCAATCAATCAATTGCGGAATTCGATTTTGCTGCGATTAAATTTTTTTTGGGAAAAAACTTGACCGGGGTGGGTTAAAGTGGCAAAGAATGGTGAAGAGTGGTAATTAAAGCATGTTTAACTGAGGGTAATGGAAACAAACACGACAACCTTCTTTGTGGGGGAATTTACCCATGCTTTAGACAACAAAGGACGAGTTACAATACCCTCGAAATGGAGGATTCCAGGGGGGGAGAATACATACCTTGCCCTGCCAAACCCAGGGGGGTACATTACGGTTTACCCACCGAAAATGGTAGCCCGTCTCGAGGAGAAAGTGGCAGAGGCCAGTCTCAGCGATGTTCGGGCACAGGCTCTTTTAATGGAATTATTTTCCAAGGCTCATTCATTTGGATGCGACAAACAGGGGCGGATCAATTTAAACGACAAATTATTGGCTCATGCAGGAATTAAGGGAAAAGCGGTCTTGGTGGGAAATTTTTCCGCTTTTGCAATCTGGTCGGTTAATCGCTTCGCAAACCGTCCAGTTGAGGATGAACGAAATATTTTTGATGCGATGAGGGAGTTGGGGTTATGATGCTTGGTCACAAGTTTTGGGCGACTTTTAGGGTGGTCGTCCTACGAAGGGGATTTGATGCCGGGCAACTCCAACTCTCTCGCGCTTCTTTTTCGTGCAACAATAACCTCGGGGGGGGTGGGAATGTATTGTGGTGCGGTTGAATTTGTCTGTTCTCCATCGGCGGTGAGGCATATTCCTGTTCTGCTTGATGAATGCATGGCTTGCCTCAAGCCGGAGCGGGGCGGTACTTTTGCGGATTTGACCTTCGGGGGAGGCGGTCACAGCCGGGCTATTCTTGAAGCATCGGAAGAAAATACCTTGCTGGCCATGGATTGTGATCCGGATGCCCGGGAAAGATCTCTTGATCTGAACAAGGAATTTGCAGATCGGTTTACCTTTTTTGATTCTTCGTTCAAGTATATCGATCAAGTATCTTCTGCAGGAGAGCTGGACGGGGTCTTGATGGATCTTGGCATTTCTTCCTTTCAGCTTATGGAACCGGCAAAAGGGTTTTCTTTCCGCTTGGATGCCCCGATTGATATGCGCTTGAATCCACGTGAGGGAATTAGTGCAGCCGATTTTTTGGAAACAGCTTCCTATGAAAGTTTGGTGCGGGCTGTGCGGGAGTATGGCGAGGAAAGAAGATGGCGGCGTGTCGTTGAGGCAATCATCAAAGCCCGTGGGACTGGATTACTGGCCCGAACAATGAGTGCCGCAGAATTGGTGAGTGATGCCGTAGGGGGCCGAAACTTTCGGCAGCGTATTCATCCTGCGACCAAGACTTTTCAGGGAATCCGGATTGCAATTAATGGGGAGTTGGAGGCACTTGCGGTTACGCTTCCCAAATCCTTTCGTGCCCTGAAGGAAGGTGGAGTGCTTGCGGTAATTTCTTTTCATTCCCTAGAAGATCGAATCGTTAAAAGATTTATGAGAAAAATGGCGGGTCGGCCAATAAGTAAATTGGACAGCAGACCCCAGCAGGAAAGAATTGTCTATGCCGAACTGAATGGATCGAAGGCAATCTTTCCTTCCAAAGAGGAAGTCGAGGCAAACCCGAAAAGCAGGTCTGCCCGTTTGAGATTTTTAACTAAAGTGAAGCAACCAGAACTGTAAGACTGATGAATCGGGTGTGGTGGATGTTTATAATTCTTGCAGTTTCTTTGTTCGGGAGCGGAGCGATCTCCATCGTTTGGTTACGTATGGAGATTTCCGCTACCGCTAAAAATTGTGGGAAGCTCGAAGATCAAAGAGAGATGGTTGCCCGCGAATTGCGCGAGTTGAGGGGTAAAAAATCAAGAATGCTCAGACCATCGATGATTGCCCAACTAGTGGAAGGAAGGCTGAGTGTGCCTTCCTCCCAGAGAACTGTGCATGTGACCAGAAGGGAACTCAGTTCCTATCAGCACTCTGAAATTGCCAGAAGTAATGAGTTAGGTGGGAGGGACATCTTAACCAGGCAATAGGATGAAGAATGTTTTTATTTCTTCCTATCGTTTCTACCTCACTTTTTTTGCTGTCCTCTTAACCTTTTGCACTCTTGGGGGTCGTCTCTTGCATTTGCAGGTCTGGCAATCCGAGAAGTACAGCGAACTCGCCTCAAATGCCCGAAAGAACTTTATCAAAGAACAGGCACGAAGGGGAGATATTGTTGATCGCAAAGGTAGTTTGCTAGCGACCACCAAATCTGTGGTCGTGGTGGGGTTGGATCCCCATGCTTTTAATGAGCAACACCTTAACAAACTTTCCCAACTGGCAGAATTGCTCAAATTAGATCACCAAACGGTTCTCGATGCAGTAAAGAAAAAATTCAACACCGCCAATGCCGATCAAAAGCTAAGCCCGGTCAGGTGGGTAAAACTAAAAGAGGAAGTAGACGAATCGACATACAAAAAAGTCAAGCAACTTGAGATTGAGGGCGTTTACGGGAATTATCAACATTCCAGGTTTTACCCCAACCAACAACTTGGTGCACATGTTCTGGGATATATCAATAAGGAGGGTGATGCTTGTATGGGGATAGAATTGATGGCGGATTATTACCTCAAGGGGCAGGATGGATGGATCGAAAGTGAGCGGGATGGCCGGAGAAGGGAAATGCCCCAGTTTCGATCAGTTGAATTTTTAGCGAAAGATGGGCTAAATGTTGAATTATCAATTGATCGGGTCATTCAGGATTCGGTTGAAGAGGAAATTTCACAGCTCTTTGAGATGTATTCTCCACAAAGCGTATCGATTATTGTTAGTAATCCTGCCACCGGAGAGATTTTAGCCATGGCTAACGGGCCAACTTTTGATCCTAACCTATTTAATGATTTCCCCTTGGAAAACCAAAGGAATCGAATCCTGACAGATTTATACGAACCAGGCTCGACTTATAAAATCATTCCTGTCGGAGGGGCATTAAATGAGCGAATCATTCGGCCTAATGATATCGTTGATTGTTCGGTTTCAACTTATGAAATTGGGAAAAAATCGTTACGATTACCCAAGGACCATCATCCATTGGGAAAGATTTCATTACACCAAGTGGTCCAGAAATCAAGTAACCGAGGTGCCGCACAAGTGGGTTTAAAACTTGGTGCCGAACGATTGTATCAATATTCCAAGTCCTTCGGGTTTGGGCAAAAAACAAACATCGGGCTGACTGGAGAAAGAACAGGTATTTTACATAAGCCCGAAAACTGGGATGGACTCACTATCACCCGTTTGCCTATGGGGCATGCGGTCTCAGTGACCCCGATGCAGGTTCATTGTGCGATGAGTGTGATTGCCAATGATGGTATCATGATGAAACCAACTCTCATCCGTAAAGTATTCGACCAGGCTGGAAAAACGGTAGTTCCTTTTCCGCCCAGACCAGTAAGAAGAGTTGTGGATGAAGATGTGGCCAAGGAAATGACCGAGATGCTCGTTAGCGTGGTAGGCAGGGAAGGCACTGCACGATCTGCAATGATTCCAGGATTCGATGTAGCGGGCAAAACAGGAACTACCCAAAAAATAATAGATGGAAAATATTCCAGTAATCATCATGTCGCATCGTTTTCCGGATATTTTCCAGCCGATAATCCCAAAGCAGTGATTACGGTAGTGGTCGATGAACCGAAGATGAAAAAGGGCAGATTAGGATATGGGGGAAGTGTGGCCGGACCTTCCTTTCGCAAGATTGCCAATCGGTTGATCAGTTATTTTGGAATACAACCAAAACCCAAAGAACTTACTTTTGTCAGTGATCGAAAGTTGGAAATCCAGTAGTTATGAAGTCGAACCTCCAAGAAGAAAAATGTGTAGAAAGTGTAAAGTCCAGAGTGACGCCGAACCGGATATTGCGTGAGGTGATGGATCAGGAATCCATGTCAGAGCAAGGATCCGTTAACCAGATGATCAAAGCAATTTGCTCAGACAGCAGAAGGGTTGTTCCCGGATCCGCATTTTTTGCAATTCCTGGAAATCGGACGAGTGGAGAGTTACATGTGCAAGAAGCATTGGAACGGGGGGCAAAGGTGGTGGTTTCCGAATCATCTGATCTTGATCTGCCCAATGGTGTTACCCGCATCAAAGTAGAAAATGCCCGGAGGGCATTGGCCCGTTTTTCCAAACGTTTTTATGACGCTCCCGACGAAGCAATGAGCCTGATCGGAATAACCGGAACCAATGGAAAAACAACCGTCAGTACATTGACCAGACACTTGCTTGAGGAACCCGGACGACCAGTCGGGTTAATCGGTACTGTACAGTACAATTTGGGTGACCGGGATGTGCCTTCTTTCCGAACAACTCCCGAAGCAATCGATCTCTATCCGATGTTAAAAAGTATGCTGGCAGCTGGTTGTAGAAGTGCGGTTATGGAGGTGAGTTCGCACGGAATTCATCAGGCCCGGGTTAGTGGTATCAACCTGGAAATTGCTACCTTTATGAACCTGACCCGTGACCATCTGGATTACCACGGTAGTATGGAGGAATACTATCGGGAGAAAAGGAAGTTGTTTAATGGAACCAATGGGCCTTTGCCTAAGGTGGCTGTAATAAATGGGGATTGTCCCTATGGCAGACGCTTGGTTGAGGAACTGCCTCCGCAGGTACAGGTGCTGACATTTGGCCTGAATGAGAATAATCACTTCCGGGCAAAAAATCTTTCGTTGGATTCAGAGGGATCAAAATTTATTTTGGAAAGTCCATTGGGAAATACGGTGGTGGTGAGCCCGTTGATTGGAAGATACAATGTGTCCAATGTATTGGCATCCTTTGCGATTATGCATGCTTTGGGAGAGGATGTTTTGAAATCCATTCAGAAACTGAGAAAATTTCAAGGGGTAAGCGGTCGAATGGAGTCGGTGGACAAGGGTCAGCCCTATCGTGTAGTGGTGGATTATGCCCACACTCCAGATGCCCTGCGTAATGCTCTGGAAATGCTTCAGGAATGCACCAAGGGTAAGGTACGGGTGGTTTTTGGATGCGGGGGAGACCGGGATAAGGGAAAAAGGTTGGAGATGACACGGGTTGCTTGTGCCGCTGCGGATCAGATATGGGCGACATCTGATAACCCCAGGACCGAAAGCATTGAGTCGATCTTTGGTGATATGAAAAAAGGGGTTTGTAAGGGTGCGGAGGTCTATTTTGTCGAGGATAGAAGGCGGGCAATCGATTTGGCCCTGGAGGCTGCTGATGATGATGACTGTGTATTGATTGCAGGCAAAGGGCACGAGTCTTTTCAGGAGGTTCAATATTCAGCCATTCCTTTCGATGATCGTATCATTGCGGGGGATTTATTGAATGCGAAACTTTATGGAGGGTAATGGCGAATTTTAACCCAACAGATATAAGCAATTGGAGTGGAGGGGAATGGACCAAACTTCCCGATTCTTTCCTTGCCGGTTTTTGCATTGATTCGAGGACTGCTAACTCGGATGAATTATTTGTAGCACTGAGAGCGGAAAGGGACGGGCATCAATTTCTGGAGCAGGCAATTGCTTGCGGTGCAGCCGGAGGGATTGTTGATCATCTCATTGAAAATGTGGACTGTCCCCAGTTAGTTGTGCCAGACACCCTGAGTGCATTTCAGCAGGTTGCCCAGAGGCATAGGGGAAATTTTTCAGGAATGGTGGTTGGGGTCACAGGTAGTTGTGGAAAAACTTCCACCAAGGAAATGTTAAGATTGTTGTTACGAGAGGCTCATTGCACGGAGGGGAATTTTAATAATCATCTCGGTGTACCTATTACTTTGAGCAAGTTATCTGAACCCATTCACCGCTACGCGGTAATTGAGGCTGGGATCAATCAGATCGGGGAAATGGACGGTTTAACCAGAATGATTAATCCGGATATTTGTGTGATTACATCCATTGATCATTCTCATTTGGCTGGATTGGGTTCACTGGAGAATATAGCGGATGAAAAAATAAAACTTTGGGTACAGGCAAAGGCATCATGCCTCGCAGTATTTCCTGAAGAATTGCTTCAATTTGATGCTTTCAGTAAGGCAAGAAGTGAGCACCCCTGCATCGTGGTAAAAAAACATAAGATTTCCGGTGCGGAAGTGGATCCAAATCAAGTACTTTATGAAATTTCGACTGAAACAAACGAGCGTGGGCACTCACAGAAGTTGATGATCAAGCGTTGTGGGTGCCCACCTCTTGTAATCCCAGTAGAACACGCATCCCAGGGAACGATACGAAATATGGTCCTTGCCTGTGTTGTTGCTTGGAAGCTTGGAGTTTCCGATGAAGAAATTTGCGAACGCCTACCCCAATATAGGCCCTCTGGCCTACGAGGTTCCTGCCTCGTAGGCCGGGGATGTTCCTACATTTTGGATTGTTACAATGCCAACCCCTCATCAATGCTGGACTCCATCGGGTTCTTTTTTGAAAAATATCACCACCAACCAAGGTTGCTCGTGCTGGGGGGAATGAATGAACTGGGCGATCTAAGCGGGCAGTTGCACCATCAAACCGGCTGCTCGATCGATTTAGCCCCAACTGATCGAGTGATTCTTATTGGTAAATATGCCAAAGAATTGGCTGATGGGATGATAGAAAATGGTGCCAAAAATGAACAGATCTCAATCTTCAATGACACCGAATGTGCAAGGCCATTAATTGAAGAATTCAAAGGTTTTGTTTTATTAAAAGGAAGCCGGTCCTATCAACTGGAACAATTAATCCCAGCCTGGGCGGTGGAAGAATTGGAGCCTCTGCAAATCGCATGCTAAGTTGGTTGCAGTTTGGGGAGGATTTTTGGGGACCTTTCCGCCTGTTTCAATATATTTCCGTTCGGGCACTGGGTGCAGGAATTACCGCCTTGGTCATAGGGTTCTGGATGGGGCCATCGCTCATCCGGCTTCTGCAAAAGATTGGGGCGAAACAGGCATTTAGGGACAAGGATGAGGTTGGGAAATTAGCCGACCTGCATCTGGATAAGACTCACACCCCTACGATGGGAGGAATGATAATTTTTGTCTCCGTTTTACTCAGTGTAATATTATGGGCAGAACCAAATGTATATGTTTGCACTGCCCTGGTCACTTATATCCTCCTGACTGGGGTTGGGTTTGCGGATGATTTTTTGAAAGTTTCCCAAAAGAACAGCAAAGGATTATCCGGAAAATTTAAATTACTCGGGCAGTTGGTTACCACAGGGGTTGCGCTGTTTCTGTTACTCGGCCCATGGGCCAACATACTCAACGGTGTGGGGCAGGAAACTCTGGGAAGTTCAGAAAAAATGAGGGAGTTTTGGATACCCTTTGTGAGCTATCCAGATCCGGCCAGTATCCCCATTCTTTCCATCGGGACTTTATCGGCCTTGTATTTGGTAACCCTGACCGGAACCAGTAACGCAATCAATCTTACCGATGGCTTAGATGGTTTGGCGATTGGCTGTACGGTTACCGTTGCCTTGACCTATGCCATAATGGCCTACGCTTCGGGCAATTTTCTAATTGCAGATTATCTCAAGATCAGTTGGGTGCCTGGCACGGGTGAACTTGCCATTGTTTGTACCGCATTACTGGGAGGAAGTTTGGCATTTTTATGGTTCAATGCCCATCCTGCGGAAGTATTCATGGGTGATACTGGTTCTCTTGCGATTGGTGGCCTGGTTGGAATTATTGCACTGATGATCCATCAACCTCTTACTCTAATTATTGTGGGAGGAATCTTTGTGATGGAGGCAACTTCTGTAATTTTGCAGGTGGCATCCTTTAAAATGCGGGGAAAAAGAATTTTTCTTATGTCACCAATCCATCACCATTTTGAATTAAAAGGATGGAAGGAAACAAAGGTGGTTATCAGGTTTTGGATTTTATCTTTGCTCTTCGCACTGATTGGACTGGCTACGCTCAAGCTAAGGTAATGAAAACAAACTTGTACAGGGATTTACTGACTGCGGACGATGGTCCGGTGGCAATTTTGGGCGAGGGAATGAGTGGTCGTGCTGCCCAAAAATTGCTCACAGCCAAAGGCCGAGTTGCTGATTTGTTTGATGAAAGCAATCGCATCTTTAGCCCATCGGATGCTCAGCGTTATTCTTACATTGTGCAAAGTCCGGGATTTAGACCTGACCATGCGTGGGTAAGAATGGCGACCGATCTTGGCAAACCAGTAGTTTCGGAAATTGATCTGGGAGTAAGTTATTCCGATCACTTGGAGATCGTTGCGATTACTGGAACCAATGGAAAAACATCACTCACCAGTATCTTGGGGCACATTGCGAACCGTTTGAACATGGCCTCGATCGAGCTCGGAAATATCGGAGTACCCATATCTGATGCTGTGGCCAGCAGTTCAGTGGAGAAAAAAATTATCTTTCATGAAACCAGTTCCTTCCAGTCCGTGACCTCACGGTCTTTTCAACCGGATGCTGTGTTATGGACAAATTTTTCCACGGACCATCTCGATTATCATCTTTCGGAGAGGGAGTACTTTATGGCCAAATTAAAACTGGCGAATGATTGTGCCCGTCCGGAACATGTTTTGATCGGTTCTTCGGTTGAGACCAATGCCCGGAAATTCGGCGTGGAATTAAATCCACAGTTTCAAATCATTGAAGCACTGACCTACAAAGACATACCCGAAGATATTGCCCTGTTTCACAAGAGTATTCCCCAGCTTGAGAATCTGGCATTTGCGATGTGCTGGGCCGAAAAACGAGGAATCACCAAGGCAGAATTTTTCCAGGCTTTAGAGGGATATCAGCCCCATCCCCATCGCTTGCAAAAAGTAACTGAAATCAACGGAGTTTGTTTCTGGAATGATTCGAAATCAACCAATCTTGCTTCTGCTCTAGCTGCCTGTAAGACATTTCCAACCAAAGTAATCTGGATAGGTGGGGGGAAAAGTAAGGGGCAAGAGATCGGGGAATTTTGTTCAAGTTTAGATCCCTATTTGCATAGTGCCTTTCTTGTCGGTGAGACGGCTGAAGAAGTGGCGGGGATGCTTACACAGCGGGGAATAAGGGCAGAGAATTGTGAAAATCTCAAAAGTGCAATCGATCAAGCATATGAATCAGCCAAAGGATGCACTGACATACTGTTCAGTCCAGGATTTGCCAGTTTTGACATGTATTCAAACTACACCGAGCGAGGAAATTCCTTTGAATCATTCGTTTTCGATTTGAAGAGTGCTTGTCAAGTCATTACGAAAATACCTGTTAACAATTTGCAAGCTAGCCACTAAGAAAAATGAAACTATCAAAAGTATTCGGTATTGTTCTCTCTCTCCATGTCGGGGTTATTCTTCTCGTCATGTTTCAGCCAAGTTGCCAGACAACCGGTGGAACGGCAAAGGTTCCAGAACCGGAGCAAAGAACCCCTGTCGATCAATCAACTGAACAAGGGTTTAACCAAGCAGTGGAGGGGATTGATGAACCATTGGAGAAAGCTGTGACGGAAGAAAGCAAAACCGAACAGTTTGCCTCACCGAAGAGACCGGCACCGGGTGAACTCATCGTTCCCCAGGATCCCACCTGGTCCCAAGGCTCAAGTCCTTCCATTATTGTCCCTTCCGAAGAGACTGCATTGCCCCTTGATCTAAAACCATCTGATCTTGCCATTTACAAGGTCGTACGTGGAGATACCCTTTGGGGGATTGCTCGCAAAAATGGGGTAACATTGGCTAATTTGCTCAATGCCAATCCCAACCTGGACAAGAGTGGACGATTGTCCATTGGTCAGGAAATCATGATTCCCGGCCTGGTTGGATCCGCTCCTGTCAGTTTGGCCAGCGAAACCGTGCAAAATATCCCCTCTCCAGATGGCAACTCATACACGGTCGAGAAAGGAGATACCTTATCACGCATTGCCAGAAATCTTAATGTCAGGTTGTCCGAATTGCTTAAAGCCAATGGTATGTCGATGTCATCCATAATCAGGCCTGGCCAAGTTTTGGTAGTACCCGGAGGAGGCGATCAAACAAGTGAAAGTTTGCAAGCACCTGAGAAATCTCCAATCGTTGTGCCTTCAGGGGCAACCACTCATGTTGTCAAAAAAGGGGAAAACTTATCCCGAATTTCTTCCATCTATGGAATTTCAGTTGCTCAAATTATGGAATGGAATGGCCTGTCCAACCCTAGCTTGATCCGTGCAGGTCAGCCTTTGGTTGTTTCCCAGGGAGATAGCCGAATAATCCCTGAGACCAGTCCTCCTGTTTTGAAAAACGATAGTGCAGTGGCTCCAGTAGACGAGGGGGGAAGCTTACAAGATTTCTTCAATGATTCTTCGACGGAAGATCGGCCCATCATTGATGCCCCCTAAGAAAAAATGAGCAAAAGGTGTGGTGAGAAAGGGAGGTTCGATTGGCAGTTACAGGTACGTTAAATAGGACAACGAACTGGGTGACCGCCTATATGGTTGTCGCCTCGATTGGATTGACCATGGTCGGCCTAGTCATGCTCTTTAGTGCCGGTGCGGTTCGTGGTGCTCAGGATTTACTTTTGAAACAGATCATTTGGGTAGGCATCTCCTTGTTGGCCGGTTTGTATGCCGCAGTGGTAAACCTGGAATGGTTGAGAAGCCGTTCCATGATCATCTTTGCTCTATGCATGCTTGGGCTTCTCCTAACCTTGGTGCCCGGATTGGGTGTAAAAGTGAATGGGGCTCAGCGCTGGATCGGTCTGGGTTCATTACGGATCCAACCCTCTGAATTTGCCAAAATTGGAATGGTTTTAATCGTGGCAAAATATTTTGCGGATCAACAACGTGAAATCAGCACCCTGCTCAAGGGTTTCGTGTTGCCTTCCTTGATCATAGGTAGTGCCTGCGGTTTAATTCTATTACAACCCGATTTTGGAACCTGTTTTTTATGTGGCGCAGTGGGAGCCACCCTCATGTTTCAGGCTGGGGTAGGGTTGAGATGGTTATTGCCAGTTGCTGGACTGGCTGTTTCTGCCTTTTCCATTCTGGTCTATTTTGATCCCGTTCGAATCAGGCGGGTAACCTCCTTTTTGGATGTGGAAGCAAATGCCAATGACAGTGCCTATCAATTATGGCAGGGTATGTTGGCCTTTGGTGTGGGTGGATTGGAGGGGGTTGGTCTTGGAATGGGTCGTCAGCAGATGTACTTTCTCCCAGAGGCTCATACAGACTTTATTTTTCCTGTGATTGGAGAAGAGCTAGGTTTGATTGCCACCTTTACCATCATGGCCGTCTTTTTGATCATGTTTTTTACCGTTGGATTGAAGTTGCGCATGGTTTCGAGGATGTATCAATACCTGCTCGCCATGGGAGCTCTTCTCTTCATCGTTCTTCAAGCGATCATCAATATGGGTGTTGTTACTGGGTGTCTTCCTACTAAGGGTATGTCACTTCCCTTCATTAGCTACGGCGGATCGAACCTGGTGGTGACTTTTATTTTTGTGGGTCTGGTGATCAATGTGATACGAAGAAGGGATAATCCCTCCCCGCTACAAGCCAGGGAATTATGAAAAATATTGTGATTGCTTGTGGTGGAACGGGAGGGCATCTGACTCCGGGAATTGCTTTGGCCCAAAGCCTGGAAGTACTGGGGTGTCCAACGTGGCTCTTTATTAGCCAGAAACAAGTTGATTCGAGACTGGCATCAAAATATCCCGAGCTCACCTTTGTTCCGATGCCTGGTGCCCCTTTGATTAAAACTCCCTGGGGTCTACTGAAATTTTGTAAAGGTTTTTTGCTCTCCTTTGTCCGTTCCCGGATATTCTTTCGTAAAGTTGATGCGAATGTCTTGGTCGGATTTGGCGGTTTTTCTACCTTTGGACCAGCTCTCGCCGCCCGGACCTGTGGTATGCCCATCCATGTCCATGAAGCAAACCGAGTGATTGGCAAGGCGGTTCGCTTCTTGGCTAACCGGGCCAGCCGAGTCTACCTCCCCCTTGGAGTGACTTTGCCAGGTATTTCAGCAGATAAAATTTCCCACATTGGCTATCCCTTACGGTCGGACTTTAGGAGGATACCCATGGAGCGAGCCCGTAAATGCATGGGCATTTCGATGACCGATAAACTTTTGTTGGTGTTGGGAGGGAGTCAGGGTGCTTCCTCGTTAAATAAATGGGTCAAAAACAACCTGGCCCAATTGGCAGAGGATGGCATCTCGGTCTATTGCCTGACGGGTTTGCAGGAACAGAATTCTGGTACGGTACAACTCGAAGGAATCGGGGGAGAGACAATCACCAGCCGGTTTGTCTCCTTTAGTGACCAAATGCACATCCTCTTGTCTGCGGCAAACCTGGTAATTTCTCGGGCTGGAGCAGGGTCCATCGCAGAAATTATAAGGTGCCGTGTTCCATCCATTCTTATTCCCTACCCGTATGCGGCAGACAGGCATCAACATGCCAATGCAAATTATTTGGAAGCCAAAGGGGGAGGGGTGGTTTGTCTGGAAGAAAATATTAACGAGAAATTACTCTTCGAAGTTCGGGAGGTCATGTTTAACGAAGAATTCAGGGCAGTGCTTAGAAGAAACCTTTATTCTCTGGATCATGACGATGTATCTCCTCTGCTGGCAAAAGACCTATTGAATAATTTAAGGATCAATAAAAGTTCAAAAATTTCCGCCGAATTTTTGGAGTCAAGAGTATGAAGCGTCCCCAAAAAGTTTTATTATTAGGTGCTGGTGGCATGGGTATGGCACCCCTGGCTCTGTATTTGAGAGGTGCGGGAGTCCGGGTGGAAGCCTATGACGACCATTTTTGCGAACCTCTTCGCAGTCATCTAATCGATCATGGGGTAAAGGTTCTCGACGAACTTAATCCCAGTAAAAAACCGGACTGTATTGTACATTCTTCGGCAATTAAGCATGACGATCCCCGGCTCAATAAATTTAGAAATTTAGAGATTCCCTTTTATCGACGCGGAGATTTTTTGGCTAAGTTATTTGCCCGCCATAAGGTCATTGCGGTGGTGGGTAGTCATGGCAAAACCAGCGTTACCGGAAGATTAGCTTGGGCACTCCAGCAAAGTGGTTTTGATGCTTCCCACCTGGTTGGTGCCCAATTTAAAAACTTTTCCCTGCCTGCTGGATATTATTCCAAGTCGAAATGGGTGGTCATGGAAGTGGATGAAAGTGATGGCTCAATCGATTCCTTTTCCCCATGGATTACGGTTTGTTTGAATTGTGATTGGGATCATGTCGATCAATACGCTGATCAATCTTCATTTGGGCAAACCCTCAGAGGACTGTTTTCGCGCACTAAGGCTACCATTATCCATGGGGATGAAAAATCATTGCTTGGTATTATTGGTGAAATAGAGGGGAAAGCACTATATTCATTTGTCAGTGCCCATGATCCTGCCCTCTTTTTAGAGGCAAACAAAAATGCGGTTTTGCAAACTGGACGGGCTCTCGGATTGGATTTTACCGGGATCGACTTTGATTCTTTCCCAGGTATGGAAAGAAGGCAAAGCACTCTATATGATTCGGAGGAACGAATCGTTGTGGAGGACTATGCCCATCATCCCTCGGAGATCGCCAGCTTGTTAAGGCTAAGGAATCAATTATTGCCGGAGCATGAATTAAAGGTGGTTTTCCAACCCCATAGATATTCCCGGACCAAGGCATTGGCACCTTCCTTTGCCGAGGAGTTGTCGATTGCCGATGAACTCCACTTACTTCCTACTTACGGTGCATTCGAAAAATTTGATTTATTTGGTGAGGTGGAATCATTAACCGGATATTTACCTCCCCGTCTTCGCGATTCGGCAAAAACATTCCATAGTTTTTATGATTTAAGAATAGCTGTGGGGAGCAAAAAGAAAGGCACCAGTGATCAAATTATTTTTCTTGGTGCAGGCAGTATAACCAAGTGGGCACATGCATTTTCAGCTTGGGAACTGACCGGAGGTGTAAAACAGGACGCCTTCGGGCGTTATCTCCAGGGACGGATTTCAAGCCAATCGAAATTAGTGCGGGACATGCCTATCGGGTCCATGACCACGATGGGAGTAGGGGGAGCAGCCAAGTGGTATGCCGAACCGACAAATATTGAAGACCTGAGCACCCTTGTCGAAGCATGTAATTTTTTCGAAATCCAACGGGCAATGATTGGGCGTGGGTCAAACCTACTGGTTCCTGATCAGGGATTTGCAGGATTGGTAATTCGTCTACGGGGGGAGTTTTGGCGGACTATTGATCTTCGAGCAAATGACACGATTATTGTTGGTGCGGGTGCCAAGCTCAAAGAAATATGTAAATTTGCATGTTCCAAAAATCTTAGCGGTTTTGAATTTCTGGAAGGAATACCAGGTACCCTTGGTGGTGCCCTGAGGATGAACGCAGGGGCAATGGGTTGGGAAATTTTTGATTTGGTAGAATGGGTCAAGTTCCTCATGCCAAACGGAGAAATTAAGCAAATTCCCGGCGACGAACTGGAAGTGGGATATCGCTACTGTCGGGAGGCGTATGATGGCATTGCTTTGCGGGCAAAACTAAGAGCAGAGGGAAGAGCCCAACACCTGGAAATTCGCAAAGTGATTGAGAAAATGTCCCGCAAGCGAAGGAAGAGCCAGCCAAAGCTTGCCAGTTCCGGGTGTGTATTCCGCAATCCGGACTCCCAACCTGCAGGCTGGTTAATTGAGCAGGCAGGTTTAAAGGGCGAGAAAGTGGGCGGAGCGGCCGTTTCTGAGGTTCACGGAAACTTTATTGTAAATAAGGGAGAGGCAACCACCGAACAGGTGATCGAACTGATTCAAAAAGTAAAGAGAAGGGTTCGGGAAACGCACGGAGTAATTCTAGAACCAGAGGTCAATTTACTGGGCCAATCATGGAAGGAATTCCTCTCATAAATTCTTTGCTGAAATGAAGAGAGATCCCCATATCATCATCCTCGCGGGAGGCGTAGGCCCAGAACGGGAAATCTCAATATTATCCGGGAAAGCCTTATTCGAGTCCCTGTCCACGCACTACCGCACAAAGTTGATCGATGTAACCGAGCGGGCACTGCCATCGGGAATCAGTGCTCAGAGTGATGTTGTCTTTCCCATTATTCATGGAGATTTTGGTGAGGACGGGGAACTGCAGACACTTTTGGACAAGGCGGGTTTTGAATACTGTGGCAGTGGAGCGGAAGCCAGTCGGCTATGTATGGATAAGTTCAGGGCCAAAAAAAGAGTTTCCGAGAACGGGGTTCGGGTACCTAGAGGGATTGAATTTCACGACCCATCTTTATTGGATTCTTCCGAAATCATCTCAGCTTTTGGGAAAGAGTTGATTATTAAGCCAAGGGATCAGGGAAGCAGTGTGTCCTTGTTTTTGGTATCCGGAAAAGATGAACTTGAGCAAACCTTAACCCAGATAAAACCGGGCAACTGGTTATTGGAAGAAAGAATTTTTGGTCGGGAGGTAACCATTGGTGTGCTCGAGGAACATACCTTGGGAATTGTGGAAGTGATTCCTGTGGGAGGGGTATATGATTATAAAAGAAAGTATACGCCTGGATCCACAGAATATCGATTTCCCGCAGTCATAGATCCGGAAACTGAGGCTGAAATCAAAGAGTTTGCCTGGGGGGCATATCGAAGTTGCGGTTGTCGAGATTTTGCCCGTGTTGACTTCATGATCTGCGAAGATGGAAATGCCTATTTTTTGGAAATCAATACACTTCCTGGACTGACCACCACAAGTTTGCTGCCCAAAAGTGCCAGTTCTTCCGGATATAATTTCGGGCAACTGACCAAAAAATTGGTTACTCCCGCCCGTAATCGGTTCTTAGGAATTCCCATGGGTGGGGAAGCTCCGTATGCCGCCTGAATTTATGAGTAAAAGAAAAAAGAACGATCTCGCAATGCCAGTGAGCTGGCGAAGTCTTAAACCCAGTTCTTCGCGTAAATCAAGTTCTCGTATTGTGGTTCGCAAACGATTGATCATGACCGGTCGGTTCCTTGTGGGCGGCACATTATTATTAGTGAGCGGATTCTTGCTTAGTTTTCATTTGAATAAGTCAAGTGCCCATGTAGTTGGACAGAGTGACTACACGGGACCTTCCCGACCTATTGATCGGGTAGTTTTTCGTTCTGATGGAGCCTTAAACCACAAGTGGTTCTTGAACTGGATGGGGCCAATCAGGGGTATTTCATTAGCCGAAATTAATCTTAAAAAGCTTCAGAACAACTTATTGGAGGAAGATCAAATATTATCGGCTAAGGTAAAAAGAAATTTCCCCTCTACTCTGGAAATCTCCATCCAGGAACGGGAACCTCTATTGGTCCTCAGGCTTCGGGATAATAAAGTAAAGTTTCGGGACTGGTTGGTCTCAGCCGATGGTTTTCTGTATGAGGGCGACCAGTACACTCCATCCATGTTGAGATTATTACCATCCCTACAGGTGCCCTCCCAAATGATTAAAAGAAATGAGGATAATCAGGGATATAAAAAATTGAAGGACATCCCGGTGGTCGCACCTCTTTTGGAACTGGCCAGATCGGAATACCCAGAAATTTATCGGGATTGGACAGTGGTCTCCTACCATCGCCCGAGTGATAAAGATCCCGGGGCCAATATTACCATTCAATCGAAAAGGGTTGGAACCATTCGCTTTCATCCCTCGGGATATGCATCCCAATTAAAAAGGCTTCGATATCTGCTAGATGAGCCCAAGTTTTCGCAAGCCTCCTTTATCCGTTCAATTGATCTGTCCCATGGCCGGTCAGTTTTTGCGAAGATTTAAGCATGATTAAAAATTATAACTTCTTGAGAAATGAGTAAAATAATAGGTGCGGTTGAGATTGGTACTTCATTTGCGAAAGTTTTGATTGGGGAGCTTTCGGAGGATAAAAGCCTGAATATTGTCGGGAAATCCTTTCGAAAAAATGAGGGAGTGCGCAAAGGGGAAATTATTGATTTCCGCAAAACCGCATCCAGTGTACATGCGGCCATTGATGATGCTGAAAAGATGTCCGGGACGACAGTTGATTCCATTTATTTGGCCCAGACGGGATCCCATCTGCGGGGATCTCTCCTTAAAGGCAGTGCCAATGTAGCTTCCCCTGATGGCCGGGTATCTCTTGCCGATCTTCAGCGTGCGGCAGATGAGGCCAAAAGAAAGCAACCTGCCACGGGTAGATCGTATGTGCATCATGTCCGTATGCCTATTCAACTGGATGGACGACCCGTTGAGGATCCAGTTGGAATGAGGGGACAAAATGTAGAGCTCGCATTTTGGTCAATTGAAGGAGACGAATCTGCCATCAGAATGAACCTCGATATTGCTCACCAATACAGCCTGGAAGTGGACGATCTGATCCTCTCATCGATTGCATCCGCCACCCTCGTGGCCGGGCCTGATTTGAGAAGAGCGGGAGTTTTGGTCATTGATATCGGAGCTGGGGTGACGGACCTGGCACTTTACCGGGGCGGAAACATTGCTTTTACTGGTGTGATTCCTGTGGGCGGGGATCATCTGACCGGAGATCTGGCTATGGGATTGAGGGTATTGGAGCCCTATGCTGAGGAACTTAAATTAGAGTATGGCAAAGCACAGGCTGATCCTTCTGATTCCGAGCAGGATCTATGGATTATAGGTAATAAAACCATCGGTGATCGAACCATTTCCCGAAAAGCAATTGCAGATATTATTCATGTTCGCACCGTTGAACTATTCGAAATAATCAGCAAGGAACTCGGTCAATTGCTTGACCCAAAAGATTTGGGTGCCGGAGTTTTATTGACCGGTGGAGCTTCGAGGCTGCCCGGGATCGAACAGCTCGGAGCGAAAGTGCTGGGCGTGCCTGTATCAAAGGCAAATTTTCCAGCGGGTCTAGGGAATGAACTTTCCCAAGCAGAAAATTCAACCGTTCTTGGGTTGCTCCACTATGGATTGGAAGATCATCGTCTGCCCGGAGAAAAATATGCCAATGAGACCACTGGTATCCTTAAGAAAATAGGGGGTCTTTTAGGAATTTAAACAGCCACTCTAGACCAGCCCAAATTCAACCATTAATCAACCCCAAGCACCCCAGACTACCATGAACCAAGATACTTTGTTTGAAGAAGAAAACTTCCAATGTTCCAGTGAAAATATGTATGGGATAAGGGCAAAAGTTATTGGAGTAGGAGGGGCCGGTATATCATTGGTGGACGGGCTTAGATTCGATAATTTCGATTCCGTGGATAACCTGGTCATGGATGTGGACATGAAAGCCATTTCTGACTCTCTTGCCTCCGAAAAATTATGTTTTACCAAAAGGCACACCCGGGGAATGGGGACTGGGGGTGACATTGCCCTGGGCAAAAGGTTAGCCGAAGAAGAAAAAGATAAAATTCGTAAGCATTTGGATGGGGTGGATCTGGTCTTTCTTCTTGCTGGTTTGGGTGGGGGAGTCGGGGGTGGAGCTGCCCCTGTCGTGGCTAGGCTTGCCCGGGAGCATGGTGCCCTCGTTTTTGCATTCACGCCCCTGCCATTTAGCTGGGAAAAATCGCGGCATTCTCAGGCGGAGAATTGCCTGTCTGAATTACGGAAATATGCCAATGCGGTGGTGCCACTCCCCAATGATTCCCTTCTTCAGATTGGGGGAGAAGATGCCACTGCTTTGGAATGTTTTGCTGAGGCCGGTCGCAATGTAAGCCGGGGAATTAGTGCCATTTGTAACCTCGTTTTTAAACGGGGCATGATCGATGTGGATTTTTCATACCTTCGAAAAGTCTTTTCCGCCCGGGCAGGTCGGACCCTTTTCGGATATGGCAAAGGAAATGGAAAAGATGCCCTGCGGGAATCTTTGCGCGATTTGATGCTTTGTCCAATGTTACACATGCCCGATGTTTCCAAAGCAGCGGATGTATTATTGATTTTTATTCAAGGTGGAACCTCCCTCAGCATGGGTGGACTTCAGGCAGTATCCAAAGAGATCAGGGATTCTTTCAAAGCTGGTGAAGAAGTTGTCTTTGGTGCTCATGTGGATGAAAACCTTGGCGACGAAGTAAAGATTACAGTCTTGGGCGCTACCGCCCTGGAACCCTTAGTGCCCGAAGCGGATGTGGCCCCTGTGGCCCAACAAGTCTTGGAATTGGCAACCCCACCCAAACGGTCTCACCGCTCGAAATTACAAGACCAGAAAAATCAATCCCAGCCCCTCCAATCGAGTGCAACTCGAAAAAATGGCAAGAATCAATCCAAGCTAGAACAAAATACATTTTCCTTTATGGAAGAAAAGAATCAGAGAGGAATTTTTGATGATCTGCCCCAGAGAAATATGTACGAGGGCGAAGATTTAGATGTACCTGCCTACCTGAGAAGGGGTGTCAAAATTGCCCTCTAGATCATTGCCTAATTCATGGTTCTCACATGGTAAGCAATTTTGATTGTTTGACCTGCACGGATTTTTATCTTTGAACAAAAAAGATGAAGTTTTGCATTACTGTATGTATTATTCTGACTTTAGGAATTAATTATGCCTCGGGTAAAATTTCACACCTTCTGGTATCCAGTGTGGGGGAGGGAATTGTTCAACTGGAAAACAACCCAGATAAAAAGCCAATTACGAACGCATCCTTTTTGCCCAGCGAAGTAAAACTTTCTGTTCGTCCGAAGAGTGGAATTGAGACGCTGGCGGCAGGCTATCTTTTCCGCTTTGGTTCCTCAACCATCTTCAAGTGTGCCAACGACTCGATTGAAATGTTTTCTGGTTCTCTTTTTATCCGCTCGAGAAATTTCCAAAATTCAATTTCTATTTCCGGACCCGAGACATCGTTAAAAATAGCAGGTGCTGGTTCATGCTTGCTCGAAGTCGAATCCAATGGCGGGTTCAAATGTGTCGGCTTGCTGGGTTCCTTGCGCCTTGCGGTTCCCAAAAATAATTCTCTAACCCTACTACCCGGAGAATTAGTGTTTACCGAACTAAGCAATAACACCCTTAGCGATAAAGTTACGGTAGACCTGGGGAATTTATTTGAGACCTCATTTCTCATTTCAGGATTTCCCAACAGTTCCAGTTTTGAAGATGCTCTCAAGAGTGTGGCTGCCTCGCAAAAGCTGGTTATTGGAAAATCATACAATGCCACCGTGGGTAAGGCCAGCGGTACCGATCATTTTGAAATAGTCACTCCAGCTAACTCGATCAACCCACCGGTCAAGACTACTGATTCTGAAAGCGGACAGAGCTTACACCTAAACTACCAATTGCCAAACGAATCCCCCTTGCAGGAATTGCTTGGCCGTTCGCCAAAGCGATGGAAAAGTGCCGAAATTTCCCAAAGTCCTCTTTCCGAGTCCGAGCCCTCCTCGGTTTCTCCAACTGCTAGACCTTTTCCGAGCCGACTGCTTCGAGGTAATTAAACTTTAATCCCCCCTCCATCCTATGACTACTCCAAGCCTTATACCAGTGCTGGCATCTTCAGGTGACAGCGGATATCTTTACGGTCTATTTTTTCTCATTGTTGCACTCATAATCGGGGCGGCTACAAGACACTTTCTCCAGCGGGTTCCTCTTCCGTTTACCGTGCTTTTACTGTTAATTGGATTAGCCATGGGTGGGCTTAACCGGGCCTATGGTCCTCATGGGGGGCATTCGCAAGATGATGCCCATGCGACCGAACATTCCTTTGGCTTATGGGATAAGTTTGTCGACACTTTGAGCGGGGCAATCTCATGGGGAGGTAACTTGGACGGCCATCTCATTTTGTATGTATTTTTACCCATTCTTATCTTTGAGGCAGGTTTTGCCCTCGATGTGCATACTTTTAAAAAATCTTTCCTCAATGCCTTTTACATGGCAGGTCCTGGCATTGTCACTGCCACGGTCATGACTGGGCTTGCTTTTATGGGATTGATTTCAGCCTTTGGCGGGTCCGGGGGTGTCCTAGAAGATTGGAATGTGGATTCAGGGGCTTTTATCGTTTTGGCATCGATGTTATTTGGGGCAGTTGTCAGTGCGACTGATCCCGTGGCAGTTGTTGCCCTGCTCAAAGAACTTGGGGCAAGCAAAAAACTGGGAACTCTGATCGAAGGGGAGTCATTGCTTAATGATGGAACAGCCATTGTTGCTTTTGTTTTATTAATTGGAGTGGTTACCGGAGCAGAGCAGTTTCTTGGTACTGGTAGTTTTATTGGCAGTGCTGCGATTGGATTTGGTAAAATTGGGGCGGCCGGTGGTCTGGTTGGCGTACTTATCGGATTGGTTGCAATTTTGTGGGTCAGAAAAGTTTTCAATGATCCTTTGATTGAAATTACTGTGGTCTTGGTGACTGCTTATGCTGTTTTCTTTGTCTGTGAGCATTTCTTTCATGTTTCTGGGGTGTTGGGACTGGTGGCACTAGGCATAGTTATGGCTGGGGTTGGTCGTACGCGAATAAGTCCTGAGGTCGAGCACTTCATGCACGAATTTTGGGAATTTACCGCATTTGCTGCAAATGTGATTATTTTTATCGTTGTCGGCGTGGTGATTGCCCAAAAAGCACACCCGACAGGTATGGACTTCCTCATTCTTTTCCTAGTGTACATTGCCATACATTTGGTCCGAGCAGTCAATATGGGAATGTTTTACCCCCTTATGAAAAAGGCAGGGTACGGATTGCCAGGAAAAGATGCGGTGGTTGTATGGTGGGGGGCCTTACGTGGAGCCATTGGCCTGGCTTTGGCTCTGGTGGTATTCACCGAGAATTTGAGATACGAGTTTGAAGTTTCTGAGGGCGGGAGTGGGTATTCGGCCAAGACTACATCTGTCTTTGTAGTCGATGCGAATGAAGCCCGGGTCCATGAACAGCCAAACCCAAACCTCAATCTTTACGGAATGGCTGCCAACACCTTTGCCCGTGCCGATATTTACAATGGAAGGATCGTGGGTATTTCACAGTCCAGAGAAATCGCGGAGCAAACTTTGGGCAATACCAATTCGAAATCGGCTGCTTTATTGCGGGAACAACTAGCCAGCGGCCAGAAAAAAGTGGTGATTTTGGGTGAGGGTTCGGGTGCGATTGCCCAAGCATCCTTGGTCGGTATATCGGCCCGGGTCAGAGACCAGTTCCTCTTTTTGATTTCTGGAATTGTTCTTCTTACCTTGCTGGTGAATGCGACCACCGTGAAAGTATTAGTTAATAAACTTGGGCTAACCGAGCTACCTGCGGTAAAAAAGTTGATGTTTTCCAACGCGAGCGGAAATATTTCCAATGTTTGTGAGCAAGAAATGGACTTGCTCAAGGACGACCGTTTTTTAAGTGGTGCGAATTGGGGACTGGTCAGGAATTATTTGCCTGACCCAGTGAGCTACCCATTGACCGCTAGTGAACTTGAGTCCATGGACACTTTGGCTGAGGCAAGAAGAAGATTGCTTGAAAAAGAAAGGAGTAGCTACTGGGCACAGTTTCGTTCAGGTTTGCTCTCGGCACGGGCCGTTGCTCAACTGGACAACAACCTTAGCGAGTTCCTCGATTTTCAGGGAAAAGTCCCAATGACTGAAAGAACTTACCTAGATGACATCTGTACGGTTAGTAAATTAAGTGAAGCCTTTAAGGATTTACCCTTCTTGAAGAGATATTTTTCCGATAAAATTACCGTTGGTTACGATGCGTCCAAGGCCTTCGTAATTGCTCAACAATCAATGGCCAAAATGGTCGATTCCTTTGTTCGTGAACTGGACGATTCCGGGGATGTGGAGAAACAGCAAAAGACCGCCCGCTTATTAAAGGATGAAATCCGGCAGAACCGGCTACGCGGGTTGCAATACATACGCAATATGCACGAAAATTATCCCGAAGTCACCGTGGGTATTGAAACCAAGGATGCGATCCGTTCGGTATTAAATCATGAGCGTGCCACCGTTAAAAAGATGCGATCGGAGGGAATGCTGGAAGCGGATGAGGCAACCCGTATGATCACCGCGGTGGAGGAGAGGATGAAAAATGTTATGGAAAGTCCTCTCGAACTGAGGCTTCCTGAACCTGAGGAAGTACTCCGAGAAGTAACCTGGCTTAAGGGAATGAGTGATGATGTAATTGGGAAAATTCTCAATGCATCTGAATCACGGGTTTATAATTCAGGGGATGCTCTGATGAAGCAGGGAGACTCAGGGGATGGACTGATTGTCATTACCCGGGGTAGTGTAAAAGTTTCCATAGGGGATGTGGTCGTGGATATTATGGGCAGAGGGGCAGTCATTGGAGAAATGGCAGTCTTAGCTGGGGTTCCCCGAACCGCCACGGTCATTGCAGACTCCACGGTCAATGCCCTGTGGTTGACCACTGAGTCGATGCAATCAATTATGAGCGAATCTCCCGAACTTTCTGGCAGTCTCTGGAAAACTGCGGCTATGAGATTTGCAGAAAATCTCTTGGGTGCGAAAGAGCCCTACAATGGCTGGAGCCAAATCCAGTTGCGCAGGTGGTTAAATGATGGAGAGGTTCTGGCTCCTGCAAATGGGGAATCAACCAATCTATATGGAAAGGTTGCGGTTTTGGTATCAGGCCAAGCCGTCGCACCTGGTTCCACTGACCCGATTGTTGCCCCTGCAAGTTTGGATTTGGCTGAGGCAAGCTTTAATGGAAGTGCCAAAGTCTTCGTCCGTAACGCCTAGGTTTTCACGGATAGTATCATGGCGGAGAGGGCGGGATTCGAACCCGCGGTACCTTGCGGTACACAGCATTTCCAATGCTGCACAATCGGCCACTCTGTCACCTCTCCAAGACACCGAAAATGAACATATTTGTATGCACCAGGATTCTGCACCCGTCAATGTTCAAAAGAACCAGGTGAACTTACAAGTATTAGCAAAATTTCAGAATGCCGGAGGAATCGTTTTCTGGTTTGCTTGTTGAAATAATTCATCTAGAAAAGTACGGATGGTATCAAACGAAGTCGGTTACAACAGCAAAGTCGAAGGCGAGGTTGTGGTTACCCGTGCCGATGCGGTTGTCAACTGGATCCGAAAACATTCGGTCTGGCCCATGCCCATGGGGTTAGCCTGTTGTGCCATCGAATTAATGGCATCCGCCGCTTCGCGCTATGATATTTCTCGCTTCGGGATGGAAGTGATGCGTTTCTCGCCCCGCCAGTCTGATTGTATGATCGTTGCGGGCACGGTGACCTACAAAATGGCCGAAGTCGTGCGCCGTATCTACGACCAAATGGGAGATCCCAAATGGGTTGTGGCGATGGGTGCCTGTGCTTCGACTGGTGGGATGTACCGTTCCTACGCAGTCATGCAAGGAGTTGATAATGTCGTGCCTGTTGATGTCTATGTTAGTGGATGTCCGCCGCGTCCAGAAGCGTTACTGGATGCGATGATGAAATTGCAGGACAAGATCGGGAAGGAACCGGCAGTTAAAAACCTGTCCAAGAAACCCGAAACTGCCCCCATCTCCTGATTTCATGATTGACGAAGATTTCGTCAAGTCCCTGCTCACCGGGCGAGAGTACCTCAAGGTATTGCATCAAAAGGATTGCCTTACCCTTGCTTGCCAATCCCAGTCGCTTCCCGAATTATGTATCCATCTCAGGGATGAAGAGACATTTGATCTGTTGGTTGACATCACGGCCATCGATCACGGCACCGATGCCAATACCCGCTTTTCCGTGGTCTTGCATATCTATTCGTTAATTCACAAAAATTATCTGCGCATTCATGTCGATTGTCCCGACAACGAATCTCCCGTGGTTCCTTCAGTCAGTTCAATCTTTCCCGCGGCCAACTGGCACGAGAGAGAAACCTACGACATGTTCGGAATTCAATTTTCGGATCATCCAAACCTTAAAAGAATTTTAATGTGGGATGATTATCCCTATTACCCCCTTCGCAAAGAATTTCCCTTGGCGGGAATAGAAGTGCCCCTGCCTGCCGCCGATGTATCCGAGGTGACTGGTGCTGATGTGGAGCCTGCTCCAATGATGGGCGGACCCTTTGTTTCAGCTGGCGGGGGAAGAATGAGCCAGACGGAACCCCGTGCCAAAGATGAGAGCTGGACGGAAGATATGGAAAAACCATTGTGAGCACGACGATTAAAGAGGTTCAGGTAGGAGATGTTGGGGCACAAGCTGCTACCCACATAGAGGGGGACAGAATGGCCTTAAATGTCGGTCCTTCCCATCCAACCACACACGGTGTACTCCGTTTAATGATGGAATTGGATGGAGACTTGATCACTAAGTGTGAACCGGTGTTGGGATATTTGCACCGAGGTGATGAAAAAATAGCCGAAAACATGACTTATAACCAGTTTGTTCCCTATACTGACAGGCTGGATTATTTAGCTCCTCTTGCCAACAATGTCGCCTATGCCATAACAGTGGAGAAGCTTGCTGGGGTCGAATTGCCTGAAAGATGTGAGGCAATTCGGGTTTTAATTTGTGAGATGGCACGCATATCCAGCCATCTTTTAGGTATGGGGGTTTTTGGGATGGATGCGGGTGCATGGACACCATTTATGTACACCTTCACCGAGCGGGAAAAACTCTACACCCTCTTTGAGGAACTGACCGGAGCCCGTTTCACTACCAGTTACACGCGAATAGGTGGGGTGGCCCGTGACCTTCCCGTTGGTTGGTTGCCCAAAGTAGAAAAATTTGTTGATGAACTCCCCAAAGCGGTGGATGAGGTGGAAAAGCTTCTCACACGCAATCGAATTTTCTTAGACCGGACCGAAGGCATTGGCACTATCTCCAAGGAAGATGCGATTGCCTTTGGTATCACGGGTCCAAACTTGCGGGCCAGCGGGGTGGACTTGGATTTACGCAAAGATAAACCCTACAGTGGTTACGAAAAGTATGAATTCGATGTTCCTATCGGAACTAAGGGAGATTGCTATGATCGTTATCTTGTACGCATTGAAGAGCTCAGACAGAGTATCTTAATTATCAAACAAGTCATTGCAACCATGCCAGGCGGTCTGTGGTATGCCGAAGATGCCAGAAAGATATTTGCCCCCCCCAAGGATAAAGTCATGACCAGCATGGAAGAACTCATTCAAAACTTCATGATCGTGACGGAGGGTCCCCAAGTCCCTCCCGGTGAGACATACTTTGAAGCGGAAAATCCCAAAGGTGCACTGGGCTTTTATCTTGTTTCCAAAGGGGGCGGAGTGCCGTACCGCTTGAAGATCAGGGCACCTAGTTTTTGTAACCTTTCCATTCTTGAAAAACTAGTCCCGGGTCACATGCTCAGTGACATTACCGTTATTCTTGGAAGTTTGGACTTCGTCATGGGGGAGTGTGATCGATAAGATGGAAAATACTCTCCATTTATCCGAGCAGACTTTATCCAAAATCGATGAAGTTGTACCTAAATATCCTGAACAACGGAGTGCTGCGCTCATGGTTATTCATTTGGTTCAAGATGAATTAGGTGCGGTTGACGATGCAGCTTGCGAATGGATTGCTCAGCGTTTGGAACTTCAACCAATCAATATTAAGGAATTAATCACTTTTTATCCTATGCTTCGCGAAAAGCCTTGGGGAAGAAAGCATGTCCGGGTTTGCCGAACTTTGCCTTGTGCCCTACGGGGTTCGTATGCGACCTGTAAAACCTTTGAAAAAAAGCTTGGAGTCAAGGAAGGGCATGTGCGTGAAGATGGTGAATATTCACTGGAGTTTATGGAGTGTCTGGCAGACTGTGGGCAGGGACCAGTGGTTATTGTAGACGAAAAAACATATGAAAATATCGAAGGGGAAAGAGCAGAAAAATTTGCTGATCTACTTGTAGATGGAAAATTAGAGGGTGTGGAAGAATTCAAGAGTTATGAGGAATCCCTCAACCAAGGAGCCTAGTAATATTAAGGCGTATTTTTTATGACTGTGCAACCACCCAAAGAAAGAAGGATTATTCTCAAACATGCAGATGATCCAAATTATTCCAACCGCATTGGATGTTATTTGCGTGAGGGTGGTTACGAAAACCTCAAAAAAGCGTTTGGGATGAAGCCCGAAGAGGTGGCCGAGGAAGTGCTTAAGTCTGGAGTCAGGGGACGGGGTGGTGCTGGATTTCCTGCGGGAATGAAATGGAAATTTCTCGACCGTAAATCCGGTAAACCAATCTACCTCATTTGCAATGCGGACGAGTCGGAACCGGGAACCTTCAAGGACAGGCAAATCATGTACAAAGACCCGCACCAACTTATCGAAGGTATGATGATTGCCGCCTATGCAATTGGTGCCAAACAGGCCTTCATTTACATCCGGGCAGAATTCCATGAAGGGGCTCATATTTTGAATCGTGCGATCGTGGAAGCCAAAGCAGGCGGATATTGTGGTGATCGCATATTGGGTTCCGAATACTCTTGTGATTTAGTGGTTCATCGGGGTGCTGGTGCCTATATTTGTGGAGAAGAGACGGGACTGATTGAATCCTTGGAAGGGAAAAGACCGAACCCTCGAATCAAACCGCCCTATTTTCCCGCCGTGCTCGGGCTTTATCAGTGCCCCACCATAGTCAATAATGTGGAAACCCTTTGCAATGTCCGTCATATCATCGAAATGGGTGGGGAAGAATTTTCCAAGATTGGAAAACCGAACAACACTGGCACCAGAATCTGGTGCGTTTCTGGACAGGTGATGAAGCCAGGTTATTATGAGTTTGAATGTGGAGCTCTCACCTTGGGCCAGATGATTTTTGATGTATGCGGAGGATTACGCCCCGGTCGTACCCTTAAGGCAGTCATTCCTGGAGGTTCTTCTGCCAAAGTTTTACGGGCAGATGAAAGATTCACTGGAAGCTTAAAGGATGGCACGGCTTTCGACTGGGGATTGGAAGATATTCCCCTAGATTTCGATGGACCTATGGCAGCCGGAACTATGTCTGGTTCTGGCGGTATCATCGTGATGGATGATACCGTAGACATCGTACAAGCCATGGCCAATATTAACGCCTTTTATGCCCATGAATCTTGTGGACAGTGTACCCCATGTCGCGAGGGTTCTTTATGGATGCGTAAAATCACCCAGCGTATGTGTTCGGGTGGTGCCCGGGAAGAGGACGCCGATCTGCTCCTCTCGGTGGCCAACCAAATTGAAGGCCGCACAATTTGTGCATTTGGAGAGGCTGCTGCATGGCCAACTCAGAGTTTTGTGACCAAGTTTAGGGACGACTTTATCAAAAAAGCCACCGATTCCACTCAAGAAAGAAATCCCCAAACACTCCAATTGATTTAAGCCAAGTAGTTATGATTTCCCCCTCCCAAGACGATCTGATTACCATTACTCTGAATGGGGTGGAAGTTGAGGTCCCCAACGGTATCAATGCAGTGGAGGCTGCTGCTCTTCACGGGCATGAGGTTCCTCATTATTGCTATCATCCAAAATTGAGCGTGGCCGGAAATTGTAGAATGTGCCTGGTTGAAATGGGCACACCTATGCGGGACCGAGCCACGGGAGAGGCAATCCTGGAAGAGGATGGCAGTGCCAAAATAGGGTGGGTGCCCAAGCCAGTGATTGGCTGTGCTACCAATGTGTCTTCAGGCATGCACTTGCGTACGGAATCGGATTTGGTCAATGAGTGCAGGGAAGGCATTATGGAATTTCTCCTGGTCAATCATCCCTTGGACTGTCCCATTTGCGATCAGGCTGGTGAGTGTCGTTTGCAAGAGTTTGCCACGGACTATGGACGTGGATACAGCCGTTATGTCGAGAGAAAGAATGTTAAGCCCAAAAGAACCCGTTTAGGGCCTCGGGTCACCCTCGATGACGAAAGGTGTATTTTGTGCTCCCGTTGCATCCGTTTTTCTCAAGAAGTGGCCAAGGATGATGTACTTGGATTTGTGGATCGGGGAAGTTTTTCGACCTTAACTTGCTTTCCGGGGAAAGAATTATCCAACAATTATTCCCTTAACACCGTGGATATTTGTCCGGTTGGGGCATTAACCAGCACTGACTTCAGGTTTAAAATGCGGGTATGGTTCCTCAAGGAGACCAACAGTATATGTACGGAAAGCAGTGCAGGGTGTAATACCATTGTATCCAGCAGAGAAGGTATCATCCAGCGCATCACGCCCCGTCGGAATGATTTGGTCAACGATACTTGGATGACGGATAGCGGTCGTGAGTTGTACAAATCTGTGCGTTCGGATACCCGCATTTTACGGCCATCAGTTAGGGGAAAGGATTTGCCCCTGCTGGAAGCAATTTCTGAGGCTGTCGATACCCTAAGAGGTAAGAAAATTGGGGTTATTGCAAGTTGTCACTCCACCTTGGAGGAGCAAATTCTGACCAAGCGATTGATTGAGTTGACCCAGGCCCAAACTTTTCTACGCGGACATTTCGGAGAGGATGATGGGATTTTGCTTTCGGCTGACCGTAGTCCGAATTTGCGGGGGGCACTGGTCACAGGATTGAGCGATCAGTACCCGGAAGATAATTTGAGTGGTTTAAACGATACCTTATCCCGTGGTGAATTGGACGCGTTGTTGGTCCTGAACGAGGATTTGCTTATGTCCGGGGTCAGTGAGGAACATTTACAAAAGGTAGCGTTGGTCTACCTCGGAACTGAAACCAACTCATCAGCCAGACTTGCCGATATTGTCCTGCCTGGTTTGTCCGTCTTCGAGAAAAGTGGGACTTTTATTAACCGATCCTTTCTCATCCAAGCTTTTGAAAAGTCAGTTCCGGGACCAACGGGTCTGCAATCCCAAGTTGCGGTGCTTGCTGAAATAATCCAGCAACTCTCTCCGGAAGCAAGTATTCCCTCATCGGATCTCGATGATATTTGGAACTCGATTAATAATGCCCAGGATTCTGTACTTTATTCCATCCGATATTCTGATGTGAAAAAGGCTGCGGTACAATTGGACGGTTCCGACTGGTCCCATCTCAACTTTGTCGAACAGCAAGCTCTTCATTACCCAGCCCCCATACTTCGATCAAAATGATGGACTGGTTGCCCCAAAATATCTGGTTTTCACTTGGCTTGAAGGTGTTTTTTGCCCTCATGATGGTCGGTGCGGTGATGACCATGGCTGGATATTCAGTGCTTGCCGAACGCAAGGTGAGTGCATGGATGCAAGGCCGGGTTGGTCCAAATCGAACAGTTTTACCTTTTGTGGGGTTGATCCCGGTGATTGGACCATTTCTAAAAAAATTAGGAATTTTCCAACCACTTGCCGACGGGTTAAAATTTCTTTTCAAAGAGGAAATAGTTCCCGGACATGTTAACAAATTCTACTATTATTTAGCACCCCTGATTGCACTCGTTCCTGCTCTGACCACTATGACCGTGCTTCCATTTGGACAGATGTACTGGCCGGACGGATCCGTGTCCACTCTTGCCCTTGCCGATTTGGAAGTGGGTATTCTTTTTGTATTTGCGGTATCTTCCCTGGGGGTTTACGGAATCGCCTTGGCAGGTTGGTCGTCCAACAACAAATATTCCTTCCTTGGTGGTATTCGTTCATCCGCACAGATGATTTCCTATGAGTTGGCAATGGGTCTCTCCTTGCTCCCAGTTTTTTTATGGGTCTCTGTACCTGGTGCCCAAGCTTCTGGCCTAAGTATTTCTGGCATTGCCAATTTCCAGGAAGGTGGTGCCTGGCTCTTTCTGGTGCAGCCCATTTCCGCCCTTGTTTTTTTAATCGCCCTCTTTGCAGAAACGAACCGTCTTCCCTTTGATATGCCGGAATCTGAGACTGATTTAGTGGGCGGTTTTCACACGGAATATGGTAGTTTCAAGTTCGGAATCTTCTTTGTGGCCGAGTATGCACATATCGTCATTGGATCAGCGATCTTCACTCTTCTTTTTCTGGGCGGTTGGCATTTTCTTCCGTTCATGACTGACCCTTGGCCCGCCAATTGGATTGGAACTTTGCTAGGGGTGGGATGGTTTCTTGCCAAAACGATCTTTCTGATCTTCTTCTTTATCTGGATTCGCTGGACATTGCCCCGTTTTCGTTATGATCAAGTTATGCATCTTGGATGGACTAAGCTGCTGCCACTGGCATTGGCGAATTTGATCATATATGTTTTGATCGTCACTCTGATCGATCAAGCCTCTTCCCCTCATTGATCCGTCATGGCTAAAACTGTTGTACTGGAGCGCAAGCCATTATCCCTGTCTGAAAGAACCTATCTTCCCCAGATTGTAACTGGTTTGAAGACAACTTTTAGCAATATGTTTAAACCTAAGGTTACTTTGCAGTACCCAGAGGAAAAGCCTGTCATTCCCAAAGACTACCGGGGTGTTCCTACCCTCGTAAAAGATCCCAATGGTCGGGAGAAATGTGTTTCCTGCCAGTTGTGTGAGTTTGTCTGTCCCCCCAAGGCAATCCGTATCACTCCTGGCAGTATTCCCGAAGATCAGCAAGAACGCGAACATGTGGAGAAAGCTCCTCAGGAATTCGAGATTAATATGCTTCGTTGTATATACTGCGGATATTGCCAAGAGGTTTGTCCGGAAGAAGCCATTTTTCTGCAGGAACAATATTCCTCCTCGGGGTATAGCCGGGAAGAAATGATTAATAACAAGCAAAAGCTCTACGAACTGGGCGGAACACTGCCCGATCGTCATTACAAATGGGACAAGAAAAAACAAGCCGAGATGGAAGGTAACGCCCACTAAATCTCCCAAATTGATTAAAATAAATGAGCATGGTTGATTTACTCTTTTGGATATTTGCCGCTTTGTCTGTCGGGGGTGGTTTGTGCATGGTATTTTCCAGACACCCGGTATCTGCGGCAATGTTCATGATTGTATCATTAGTGGGAGTCGCGGCTCTATTTGTCTTACTGGAATCTTTCTTTTTGGCGGTTTTACAAGTGCTGGTATACGCCGGTGCCGTGATGGTGCTGTTCCTTTTCATTATCATGCTGCTGGATGTAGGCCCTGATGCGGCCAAACAAAAAATAACTAACTGGAAAACCGGAGTTTTTGGTTTTGTGACGGTTATTTTGCTTGTTTCTTTGTTGGTGATGCTGGGCAATTCAAGTGATTATATGGGGGAGGGTACTACTACCTGGCCCTCTCTAAACCAAGATGCTGCATCCGCAGATCAAACCCTTCCTTTTTCCACCAAAGTATCTTCTTTTGGATACGGCTTAATGACAAAATACATGCTGCCCGTTCAAATCAGTGGATTTATGTTATTGGCTGCGATGATTGGAGTGATCATCCTGAGCAAAAAGACAGTGCAGCAGAAGGATGAGGGCCTGTAATTTGACTAGAAAATGTTAACCGTAACTCCTCAGCATTTTTTGATCCTTTCCTTTCTTCTGGTAGGCATAGGATTTTTTGGCTTATTGATTCGTAGAAATGTCTTGTTGATGTTGATGTCCCTGGAATTGATGCTCAACGGGATCAATGTTGCACTCCTCACCTTTGCCCGAGTCGGAAATAACCTGGATGGTGGTATTTTTGTTTTCTTCATTATGACAGTGGCTGCGGCGGAAGTGGCGGTGGGCCTGGCATTGCTCGTGGCCCTTTATAAAAAGCGTCAAAGCGTCTTATCAGATGATATGGCTCTGTTGAAAAACTAGTTCTCAATGATTAGTCTCGCCCTAAGTATGCTTTTCCTGCCCTTGCTTTCCGCAATGGTCACCTTGTTTTTTTTGCGAAAATCTGGAAATATTGCCTCCCTTCTTTCCGTGTGCACCGCCGGTGGTATTCTGGTCCTGGCCCTGGGTCTAATTTTTAATTTTGATGAGGATGTCATGGCATGGGATGCTACTTGGTTTAGTATGGGGGGGTGGGAGCTAAGATTCGGTTTTTTGATCGATGCTCCCGCTCGTTTATTGCTCTTCGTGGTGGCTTTTGTTGGTTTCTTGATTCATATTTTCAGCCTTGGCTACATGGAAAATGATCCTGCTCGGCCGAGATATTTTGGTGGGCTTTCCATTTTCATGTTTTCGATGCTTGGTATCACCTTGGCGGATAATCTAATCATGATTTTCGTTTTTTGGGAACTGGTCGGATTCAGTTCTTATTTGCTTATCGCACACTACTTTAAGAGTGATGAGGCAGCTCAGGCATCCCGCAAGGCATTTATTGTGAATCGGGTGGGGGACTTTGGTTTTCTAATCGGTATAATTTTGACCTATTGGACTTATGGTACAGTGAATCTCAGTGAGCTTGCAGACTTGGTTGATTTTTCTCCCAGTCTTGTTACCACCACTCTATGCCTAGCTCTTGCCTGCGGATTTATTGGCAAATCCGCCCAGTTCCCCCTCCATGTTTGGCTGCCTGACGCTATGGCTGGACCGACTCCCGTTTCTGCCTTGATTCACGCTGCAACCATGGTAGCAGCTGGAATATACCTGCTCTTGCGGATCGATTTTCTCTTTACGGAGGAAGCCCTTGGACTGGTTGCCCTGCTTGGAGCAGTGATGGGTTTGTACGCAGGATTTTGTGCCCTTGCCCAAAAAGATATAAAGAAAATTTTGGCCTATTCCACCCTTTCTCAACTGGGATATATGGCGGCTGCGTTTGGACTGGGTGCACCGGGGGTTGCGTTGTTTCATTTAACCACGCATGCCTTTTTTAAAGCCCTGATGTTTTTGGGATCGGGATCGGTGATTCACGCCTGTCACCACGAACAGGACATTTTTAAATATGGTGGTTTACGAAAACGCATGCCGATTACTGCGTTCACATTTCTGACCGGAGTTTTGGCAATTTCTGGGGTGAATTTTTTATCAGGTTACTTCAGCAAGGATGCAATCCTTCTCTGGGCCTACAATTTCAATATGCCCATTTTCATAATTCTGTACGCAGGGGCGATTCTTACCGCAATCTATATGTTCAGGCTTTATTTCATTACCTTTGAAGGACAACCGAGATCGGACCATTCGAGCAAGGCGGTGGAGAATACTATTTTGATGACTGGACCGCTTCTCATCCTCGCCCTTTTTTCCATTCTGGGCGGTTACTTTTCTTTATATCCCTTACGATTGGGATCCTACCTTGGACCTGATCTTTCCGTAGTTTCCAACTTACCCCATCATATGTGGATGGTGGTATTGGGCACTTCTGCCTGGGTGATCGGGCTCTTGTTTGTTTCCATATTTTATCGAAAGGTTGAGCAGAATGATCCTCTTGCGTTTCGGTTTCCTGCCTTTTTTGAGATTTGTAAGAGCAAGTTATTTTTTGACGAAATTTATCGTTTCTACATTGATAAAATCCAAGATCCTTTTGCCCGGTTTTTAGAAGTGATGGAATTACTTTTTATTTCGGGTTTGTTGGTGCGTGGCTCTGCAGGACTGACCGCTTTATTCTCCTTGTTGGCCAAGGCCTGTTATGTAGGCAAAATTCACGCCTATGCTATTTGGTTCATGCTCGGTACCTTGGGCTTCCTTCTCTATTCTGCAGGCTTTTTTGATTAATCCATAAGCTATGAATTTTGAAACTACGCTTTTGCTTGGATCAATTATCCTGCCCGCACTGGGCTCTCTATTGTTTTTTTGTGGCTTGCCCAAGGATGAAGTGGCAACCAAGAAGCTTGCCTATATCATATTTGGTTTTCCCTGCCTTGCTGGGATCTTCCTTTTTCTCAAATTTGATTCTGCAGATGGATATTGTTTCGAGTTTCTGTACGATCGGATGGGGTTGCAGGAGCTCGGAATCACTTTCCATTTAGGCCTAAATGGAGTCTCCAGTCCGCTCTTTGCGATGGCGGGTATTGTCGGTTTTGGTGCCGGGATAGCAGCGATTCATTCTGGGGCGGATCGTTTGCCTCTTTATCTTGCATTACTTTCCTTAATGCTTTCTGGCCTAATGGGTTTATTTGCGAGTGTGGATCTCTTTTTTTACTATCTCTTTCATGAATTTGCCCTGATCCCCACCTTTATTATGATCGGCCTGTGGGGCGGGCGAGACCGGCGCAGCATTGCACTGGAGATAACAATTTATTTAACCCTTGGGGCACTAGTTTCCTTGGGGGGGCTGGTTGCTCTTAATGTTTTGGTTGAGGCACCCAAATTCGATTTCCCTCATTTAGCAGCGGCCATTTCCCAGTCACCACTCCTCGATTCTTCGGCCAACAAAATATTTGGGCTTTTACTTTTTGGGTTTGGCATTTTGGTCGCCTTGTTTCCCTTTCATACTTGGGCAGCACGGGGGTATGATGCGGCTCCCACATCAGTATCAATGCTCCATGCTGGTGTACTAAAGAAGTTTGGACTATATGGATTAATTCAAATTGCCGTTCCTCTTCTTCCGCAGGCCGCAGTGTGCTGGAGCCCATGGTTGATGTGGTTAGCACTGGGCAACATTTTATTTGTGGGAATGGTAGCAGTTGCCCAGACCAGTTTTAAATCTATGATTTCCTATGGCTCGGTCATGCACATGGGCTATTGTTTTTTGGGAATTGGGGCCTGTAGTACACTTGGAGCCGGATCAGCAATTATGCTTATGTGTGCTCATGGATTGTCCGTTGCACTGATGTTTTTGCTTGGGAGCTTTGTGCAAAAAAGAACCAATACTTTTGAAATGAGCGAGATGGGCGGACTGGCAGACAAAACCCCTCTTCTTGCCTGTTTCTGTGTCGCGGCCACACTCGCGACCATTGGTTTGCCTGGATTTGGAAATTTTTGGGGGGAATTCGGAATATTTTTATCTCTTGGTGAGTCTAGGGAACACTTGCTCTTTCTGATCATTGCTGCCCTGGGAATCATCCTCTCTGCGGTGTTCGGTTTGCGGGCAGTGGCCCGAGTTTTCTTCGGCCGGGAAAGTGATGAGTTATATAAGCAGATAACAAAAAAGCCAATTACTGATTTAACCAAGGTGGAAATCCTGCCTGCATCGCTCATACTTGGTGCCTTGTTGCTGATCGGATTATGGCCACTTTCGATTTCT
>JAYNJW010000011.1:0-52043 GCA_038110535.1 Opitutia bacterium
TCTACCGTATCAAGACCAGATTCAATCTTTGTTTCGGGCTCTGCTTGGGGAGAAGGTTCTGGAGCAACAATTCTCTGCCCGGTCAATAAATCTTGGGCGGGCACGCCATGATCGAATCGAATTTCAGAAATCTTTTCACCCAATTCATTCCATTCGGTGCAAACCCCATGTTCTAAATTATTTTTGAAGTTGTAATCAAATTGTTGCTGGCCTGTGGGAAACCATCCTTTTGAATTTCCCTCCATCAGGTCGTCCACAAATTGAGCAGCAAGGCGCTTTTTGCCGTTCTCATACCAAATGGTCCGTAGTCCGTGTTGTTTATCCTTTTGGTAAAAAAGACCAAGTTTTTGTTGCCCGCTCGGGTACCATTCAGAAGATGGGCCTTCCCGCAATCCATGACGATAAATCGTAGAAGATTTTTCGGTCCCATCGGTATACCACTCTTTGGCTTCTCCGTGAGCAATACCTTCGCGCATCTCCACCTGGAAACTTTTTACGCCATTGGGATGCCATTCGGATTTCGGTCCCGACAATTGATCGTTATCATAGGTTTCTTCCCGCCACAGCTCTCCGGTGATACGAAATTCCTGGGACGGTCCATGCCGCAGGCCGTTTTTATAAACAATCGATGTCCGTTTTCTTCCGTTATAAAAATATTCGACAGTGGTTCCGTGTCGCTTGCCCTTTTTCCAAGATGAAATCGATTTAGTTGGGCTCTGCTCAAAAGTTTCAATCGCCTTTCCGCTAAAGGGATCCTGCTGCTTCGTTTCTTTCCCATCGGTTTCGGCCTCACGAACAAGCCCTTCATCGTCGACTTCCAACCAATGAAGCATCACGGTTTGATCAGTCGAGAAAGAAAGATGATCCGAGCTGGGTGTACTGGTATGAATACAGGAAACAAGAGGCAAAAAGGAGAGTGGCAACAACCACGGAACCATGGACTTCTTCATATAATAATGGTAATGACTTTGGGATGGGGTTGTGGCAAGAGGTTTTTCATGGTAGATGATCATGCCGAATCAATCTTGTGAGTAGGGGGGATTTCCTCCCGCTTAATTTACTGGTTTTTACAGGCCATTGCCTAGAAAGCCAATTAGCTTGATCATGAGCGACTAAATTCGGTAGCGGGCTGGTTAAGGAGAAGAGAATTATCGAACATACTGAAACTTCTATTTGTTAAAATTCCACCTTGAGAAATGTAACAGGTTAGACCAACTGAGGTTGTGGAGGAGGTTCTTTAAAATCTGCTTAGTCTTGGTTAGAATCAGGATAGAGAAAATCATCCAGTTCGCGGCGTTGTTTTTTGGTTGGTCGTCCGATGCCCTTTTTGCTCATAATGCGAGGAGCAAGATATATCCTGTCCTGCTTTGCCTTTTGGTAAGCTTCGGGGGGGGTTAAATCGGTCAGAAATTTTGCAGCCTCTGAGGCTGATGTTCTCTTTTCAATCAGACCTTCAACCGAAACAATTTTTTGCAAGGGTCCCATTTTAATCCTGATCACATTCCCCACTTTTATTTCTTTGGATGGCTTGGCTGGATGATCATCTATTTTGACCCAGTTTTTTTTACATGCCTCGGTGGCTAGGTTCCGGGACTTAAATAACCTAACGCACCATAACCATCGGTCCAACCTTACTTTATCCGGTTCCCTGATTGACACAATAAATTACAGACCAAATGTTTGGAGAAAGGAAAGAGCGATATCTATTGCCTGATCCGTGCACGATAGATTTTGACTTCCGGGGAAACTGATGAATTACCTTCTTGGCCAAGCTCAACTGGAGATAACTCTAAGAGAAAAGAGTCGGAATTGATAACAGGAGTAGGTTTTTCCTGCGGCAGGCCCTTTTTTAAGGGGGGGGCAGTGTCTGCCCCGGGCGTCAAATTAAGAAGGAGGAGCTCTGCTTTTTCCCAATTCAAATAAAGCCATGCACCTGCTCCTCCCAATAATAAAAGAGAAAGGAGCAGGAAGACTGAACCGGTAATTCCAGTATGCTTTTCCTCGCTGCGGGCAGAATCGGAAATCTTTCTTTCAATCAGAGCACCAGCGAGAATGGATAGTTCGAAAAGAAAATACAAAGGTATGGTCAGAATGCACAGGCTGACCGGGTCTCCGCCTGGAGTGATCAAAGCCGCGGAAACCATCAGAATAACCAAAACAAATCTTCTACTTTTGCGAAGTTTACTCACGCTTAGCACCCCAATGCGGACCAACAGGAGAAGCACGAGGGGAAATTGAAATGCAAGCCCTACCGCAAAGGTCATCCAAATTACTGTGCTGTAATAATTGCCGGCTTCGGGTCGATAGACATCCAGTCCGAGAACATTAAAGGAAAATTCAATGGTAAACGCTAGGGATAAGGGCAGGATGAAAAAATAAGTCATCCCAGATCCAACCAAGAAGAGAAAGGTTGCGGCGAGGCAGCCTGGAAAAAAAATTCTTTTCTCTTTTGATGTTAGCCCTGGCGTGACAAATCCCCCGATATAATAAAGTATGAATGGAAGGGACAGTCCAAGGCCTCCAAGGAAACAAATTTTCATGGCGATGAAAATGGGAGAATAGGAACGGATGACCTGTAAAAGATTACGGTCCTTTCCCCCAGCAAAATGAATCAGAAGGCGGAGGCGGTGCTGAGGATCAGCAATTCCCCAATCTTGCAAGTCCTTTTCTTTGGCATGAATTAAATCAATCAATTGAACACCCTGGTTTTCGAGCTGGGTTTGATACTCCGTGAGACCGGTTGCTTGCAAGTCTATGGAAAGATTGCCAAAATCCTGCACCGCAGAAACCAAAGGGCGTTGCAGGAGTCGCACGGAGGTATCCAGAAAAGCGGCCACAACCACGCACCCAAGAATAAAGGCAATGACCGATTTGAAGATCACCCACCTCATCTCTTCCAAATGCTCAAGAAAATGCATTTTGTTGGGATCGCTCTTGTCGGAACTGCTATTTCCCAATGCACCAATTAGCCCTCGTTCGCGGAAGCGCTGGCCAAAGGTTTTAGGTTCCTCAGAGGATGGGGGAGGGGTCATAGAGATTGCGTGTCTTAATAATTAAACTGAAGTCAGGGTCGAGGTTGAACTTTGTGGAAAAAGCTGCTTTTTGGCTAGCATGTAATCTTCAGGGCAAGATTATTTGGAAAATCTTGTTGAGAGATTTATGCAAAGTATTTGCGGTACGGACCATTTTTTCATCCAAGATCAAACAGCTAGGGACAGGGGAACCCGGTAAGTGATCCATTGACAAGAAGCTCGAATCTTTAGATATTCGACGGTTTACTATTTTATCCACGGCAAGTATTTATTCACCACAGAATTCTATCTGTCGTTAAACACAAACCTACCTACTGACAAATGGCCCAAAAAAAGAAGACCAAATCAGCCAAAGCAAAGCCGGCAAAAAAAGCCCCTGCCAAAAAGGCAACGAAAGCCAAGGACATAAAATATGTCTACGATTTCGGAAAAAAGACGGACGGAGATGCCAAGCAACGAGAATTGCTTGGTGGAAAAGGAGCAAACTTAGCTGAAATGGCCAGGATCGGATTGCCCGTCCCTCCAGGATTTACCATCACCACTGAAGTTTGTACCTACTACTACGACCATAAAAAATCCTATCCCAAGAGCCTTGATGCTCAGATCCGGCAATCGGTCGCGTTGATGGAAAAGCAGTTGGACAAGAAACTGGGAGACTTAAAAAAACCCCTTCTTTTGTCCGTTCGTTCAGGTGCCCGTGATTCCATGCCTGGAATGATGGACACCATTCTTAATCTTGGGTTGAATGACCAAACGGTAGAGGCTTTGGCCACATCTTCTGGCAATGAAAGATTTGCCTGGGATTGTTACCGCAGATTTATTCAGATGTATGGCGATGTGGTTATGGGCGTGCAGAAACTGCCCTCCGAAGATCACGATCCCTTTGAAGAAGTAATCGAAAAATTTAAGGGGGAAATTTTCCCCAAAGAAAAAGGTGAAGTGGATGATTCTAAAATTTCTGCTTCGCAAATGAAGGAATTGGTGCAGCGCTTCAAAACATTGGTCAAAAAACGATCCGGAAAAGACTTTCCTACCTGCCCATGGGAACAACTCGAAGGTTCAGTTGGGGCAGTTTTTGGATCGTGGATGAATGACCGTGCGATCGTATACCGTCGCAAATACGGAATTCCTGCTGAGTGGGGAACCGCTGTCAATGTCCAGGCCATGGTTTTTGGGAACACTGGTAAGAAATCTGGCTCAGGTGTTGCTTTTACCCGGGATCCTGCTTCAGGAGAGAAAGTCCTTTACGGAGAGTTTCTCACTGATGCCCAGGGAGAGGATGTGGTTGCGGGCGTGCGCACACCCCGTCCGGTTGCCCAACTTCAAAAAGTACTGCCCAAACCTTTTAAAGAATTAATCGCGGTTCAGAAAAAACTGGAAAAGCACTTTAAGGACATGCAGGACTTTGAGTTTACCATCGAAGATGAGAAACTTTACATGCTCCAAACCCGGAATGGAAAACGGACTGGACTTGCCGCTGTTCGTATCGCAGTTGAAATGGTCAAGGAGCGATTGATTGATTGGAAAACTGCCATCAAAAGAGTACCAGCAGATCAGCTTGACCAAGTTCTTTCCCCAGTTTTCGATGCCGCAGCACAAAAAGCTGCGACCACTCTTTGCAAAGGATTACCTGCCGGACCTGGTGCGGCATCCGGACGGGTGTGTCTGAATGCAGAACGGGCTGTTGAGGCTGCCAAAAAAGGCAAGGTTTTGCTTGTTCGCCAAGAAACTTCGCCCGAAGACCTGCGGGGCATGATTGCTGCGGAAGGAATTTTGACCGCTCGGGGAGGAGTATCTTCTCATGCTGCCTTGGTTGCCCGTCAAATGGGTAAAGTTTGCGTTTGTGGAGCAGCAGAACTAGACATCGATTATCATGCCAGAACAGTCAAGGTTGGAAAGAAAACCTTCAAGGAGGGTGATTTCATGTCCATTAATGGAACCACCGGAGAGGTATTTGGAGGGGAGCTCAAAACTGCCCCCTCCGAAATCATTCAGGTATTGATTGATAAAAAACTGGATCCCAAGAAGAGCAGGGATTTTCAAAACTTCTCCAAGCTAATGAACTGGTGCGAACAAGCGACCAAAATGAATGTGCGCACCAATGCAGACTCGCCCTCTCAGGTTGCCAATGCCGTGGCATTCGGGGCAAGTGGAATTGGGCTTTGCCGGACCGAACACATGTTCTTTGAAGGCAATAGAATTGATGCGATGAGGCAAATGATTCTGGCAGATGACGAAAAGAACCGCCGTGCAGCCTTAAAGAAATTACTTCCATTCCAGCGCAAGGATTTCACCGGGATTTTCAAGGCGTTGGAGGGGCGACCAGCCACGATTCGTTTGCTCGATCCACCTTTGCATGAATTTTTGCCTCACGATCAGGCATCGCAAAAGGATTTAGCCAAGAAGCTCGGAGTCAGCCTTGCTTCAGTCAAACGAAGGGTTGAAGATTTGCATGAATTTAATCCCATGCTGGGGCATCGTGGTTGCCGATTAGGCATCTCTTACGCTGAGATTACGGAGATGCAAACTCAGGCAATTATTGAAGCCGCCTTGGCCGTACAGGAAAGTGGAATCGAGGTAAATCCTGAGATTATGGTCCCCCTAGTAGGATTTTCCAAGGAACTTGAATTGCAAGTAGAGGTGATTCATGAAACCGCCAAGAAGGTATTTGCGGCCAAAGGCAAAAAAGTAAAATACTTGGTCGGAACCATGATTGAGATACCCCGGGCCGCCTTGGTGGCTGACCAGATTGCAAAGACCGCTCAGTTTTTCAGCTTTGGTACCAATGACCTTACACAAACCACTTTGGGCATGAGTCGTGACGATTCCGGAAGTTTTCTTCCCAATTACACCGAACTGGAAGTTGTTGCTGCCAACCCTTTTGCCAGCGTTGACCAGACTGGGGTTGGCCAACTTATGGAGATTGCGGTTAAGAAGGGCAAGTCGGCCCGTCGGGGGATCAAGTTGGGCATATGTGGAGAACATGGTGGCGATCCCTCCAGTGTTCGCTTCTGCCACAAGATCGGATTGAACTATGTCAGTTGTTCGCCCTTCCGTGTACCAACAGCCCGTTTAGCTGCTGCACAAGCGGCAGTCTAATCATTCCAAGTTTTTGGGATTTTTCTTTCCAGTAGGGTCCGGCTGCTCGAGTTGCCGGACCCTCTTTATTTAGTGCCAGCGCCTGACTAACTGTGTTTGAGGTAAAAGAAAAGCCAAGGTTGGTTGAGCGCGCGTTTTTAATTTCTTGTGTGCAGTCAGAGAGGGAACGCCCCGAGGCAGAATCTCTTTTGGATGAATTAGATGAGTTAACTCGAAATTTGGGCATTGCGGTGATTGGCCGAAAGGTTATCCGCATACGCAGAACTTCCCCCCGCTTTATCCTGGGCAAAGGAAAAGTGGATGAGGTCCTGAAGGAACTAAAAGAATCCCAAGCGGATGTACTGATTTTCGATAATGAAATTTCTCCCGCCCAGCAAAGAAATTGGGAAACAGAAAGCCAGGTTCTGGTGATTGACCGTCACGAAATCATTTTGGATGTTTTTGCTGAGCGCGCACAGACCAAAGAAGCAAAGTTGCAGGTCAAGCTGGCCCGCTTGGAATATTCCTTGCCTCGGTTGCGTCGGGCATGGAGCCACTTGGGCCGTCAGCGAGGCGGAGGAGTGACTCAACGGGGAGAAGGAGAAGCTCAGATTGAACTGGACCAGCGGATGGTCAGGGATCAAATCGCTGCGACCCGAAAAGAAATCTCTGCGGTCGCAAAACAAAGGCAGACAGGAAGATCGCGCAGGCAAAAAGTACCATTACCATCTGTAGCGATCGTTGGGTATACAAATGCGGGTAAATCAACCTTGCTCAATACACTTACCGGAGCCAACGCTGTCTCAGAGGATAAATTATTTGCCACCCTTGATCCCACTAGCAGGCGATTGAAACTTCCTACCGGTCGCATACTCGTGCTTACAGATACGGTTGGGTTTATCCGGAAATTACCTCACAGACTGGTCGATTCCTTTAAAGCGACTTTGGAAGAGGCACTCGTTGCTGATTTAATCTTACACCTCGTCGATTTATCCAATCCTGAATACGAGGCACAAATGGAGACCACCGCCAGGGTTTTATCTGAACTTGGTGCTGCGGATAAAGAAGTGCTCACAGTTTACAATAAAATTGACCAGTTGGAAAATGGTTTGGAAAAATTGAAGGCAAAAAGAATTTTCAATCACTCCGTTTTTATCAGTGCACAAACCGGTGCTGGAATCCCAAAATTACTTGATCAATTTGAACAGATTTTTTCCGGGGAATCCGGAGAATTATCCTACTTGATACCTTTTGAACGCTATGATTTGGTCGCCCGTTTGAAATCCCAGGGAGAACTAATGGCAGAGGAAACCGTAGAAGACGGATTGCGAGTGAGAGGAACCCCCCGGGGCGAATTACGCCACGCACTGGAAGGATACAGAGAAAAAACTTAGCTCAATCCTTCGGGGACTGATTTCTCAAGTGATCAACCAATGTCACCCGGAACATTCCCGCAGCTAACCAAAAGACACCTGACATACAAAAGGATGTAATGCTTGAAACAATGTTGATAGCCAAAGGATCTTGGGAGGGAACATGAGGGACCAATACCTCACGCATGAAAAGAAAAAATATCACAGTCAATGCGAGGTCAATAACCGTGCCTTTCTTGGAAACGAGGGGTTGGGGTGACGAGTTTTCGGTCATGGTTATTACAATGTTCGCAAATGAGATAAGGTCAAATCAAACTAGCAGGTAAGATCGTGTAAGCGGAGGATCCGATTTTTGATTTCCTCAATTTCCAATTCCAAAAGCACTCGCGGTTGAATACGATTGAGCGGAAGTGCGGGAAGATGATCTAATTTTTCAGCCAAACAAAGGTTGCGATTGGCAGATACTTCGTCCACCCGGTCGATCGGAGTGAAGTGGGGGGCATGGGCTACCACTTGGGGATAATGTTCAATTAAATCTTTGATCGCGATCACCGCATGGGCAAATCGGTCGAGTTCCTTCTTGGTGTAGCTTTCGGTGGGTTCGATCATCAAGCCATAAACCTCAGGAAAAGCAACGGTAGGGGCATGAAACCCAAAATCCAGAAAAAGTTTTCCCACCTGAGGAATTGCCTGGCTTTTCGGTATACCTGCATTTTCCAGTTTCGCGAAATCTTGATCGCTGAGGGTGAGAATAAACTCGTGCATCCGGGGAGCTTTCCCGGCATGGGCAGGCAGGGTGGGGTAACGAGAACGGAGCACTTCAAAAAGATACCGGGCAGACAATACCGCAATGGATGACATTCTTGGCACCCCTTCATTTCCCAAGCGTAAAAGGTAGGCATAGGCACGAACTTTATGGCCAAAGTTTCCCCAGTTGCGATGAAAAGTACCAATGCTACGGGATGGATAAAAGGAATGGAAGCTTCCCTCTTCATCCTTACGAATTTGTTTGCCTGGCAAAAAATCAACCAAGCAGTCAGACACCGCCACAATTGCATCGCCCGGACCTCCTCCCCCATGTGGAATCGTCCAAGTCTTGTGCAGATTATTATGGACTGCATCCACACCAAGCCTGCCAAGGTCTACGATACCGGCTATGGCATTCATATTTGCCCCATCCATATAAACTAAACCACCGGCTGTATGCACCTCTTTGGCAATCTGGGAGAAATCTTCTTCAAAAATACCGGAAGTGTTGGGATTAGTTATCATGATCCCACAAAGATTTTGGCCATGCTCCTTGATTTTTGCACGAAAGTCCTGCAGGTCAATCATGCCTTCGTCATTAGCCTGTAAATAAACTATGCCGGAACCATAACCTGCGGTTGCTGCAGTAGCAAAATTAGTACCGTGGGCAGACTTTGGAATCAGGACAACATTGCGATGACCTTCTCCGCGCGAGTGATGGTAGGCTTGAAATAATTTCAAGCCAACTAATTCTCCCTGGGCTCCGGCAACCGGCTGGGTGGTCACTCCTGCCAGGCCGGTAATCGCTTTGAACCATTTTTGGATTTCATAAAGGACTTCCAGCGGGCCCTGTGCGTCTGCCTCCGGAGATTGCGGATGAACTTGTGAAAAGCCATCCAAGCCGGCGGCCCAGTCATTGAGCATGGGGTTGTACTTCATCGTGCATGAACCCAAGGGGTAACAACCATCATCTGGGCTGACATTTAAATTTGCCAACTGCTCATAATAATTGAGCAATTCATCATGGGAAAAGCTGGGAAGATTTGCCGGTCCGGTGCGAAGCAGATGAGCTGGCGGGCCAATTTCATCCTCAAATTTCGAGCACGCAGGAAATCGATCAAAAATAAAATCCTTAAGTCTTGCTAGTGCATTTTCATCGTGGATGTCGGAAAAGCTAATTTTGTAGAGTTTCTTGTTGGCCCCGGAAAGGCGTGTTGAAACATCCACGCCCAGATGAATTCCCTGTTCTCTGGCATCATCGAGGAGAGAATCGTAATCATCGCTTACAGTGACAAGTAAATCATTAAAGGAAGGGGTATCTGGATAGGCGAGTTCGATGCCCTCTCGTTGGCGGATCCATTCCGAAACTTGGTTGCGGGCTTTCCGTGCCTGAGCCAAGGAGTGTTTGAGCCCGCTTTCGCCTTTGGCGAGGAGATTGGCACCGGCAATGGTGGCCAGAAAAGCCTGGTTGGAGCAAACATTGGATGTAGCTTTCTCTTTTCTGATATGTTGTTCCCGGGTCGAAAGAACCATCACAAAACAGTCCCGCCCCTGGGAATCTTTAGCTCGGCCAATGTAACGGCCAGGGGTGTTTCGAAGATCCCGTTTTGTTTTTTCATTGTGACGACACCCAAAGAGTCCGAGCCCTGGACCGCCAAAGGATGGAGGTATGGCTAAGTGCTGGGCTTCGCCGGCGATGAAATCTACCCCACATGTTCCAAATTCAGTGGGCGGCTTGAGCCCTCCGCTTGCTAGGAGCATAGGATCAATCACTGCGATCGATGGAATTTCCCAGCGAGCAGCAAAGTCGGCCAAACGGTCCACATCTTCGAGTAAACCAAGCCCATTTAGTTGGGGGAATACGAATGCTGAAATATCTCTGTGGCTATCTTGGAGCAAGACTTCCAATTGATGGTAGTCTAGCCTCCCGGTTGCAGGGTCTACCGGAGAAAATTTAAACCGAAGATCCGTTCCTTGTGCATGGGTTTTAAGAAAGGAAACATCTTCCTCAAAAAGAGATTGGGCAAGCAAAACATCACCGGGGCGCTTTCGGGATCTCCGGGCACAACAAACTGCTTCAAAAATAGCCGCGGATCGGTCATACAATGAGGTATTGATCGCTTCAAAACCGGTCAGGGCAGAAAGGACACATTGGTAGATCCAATGAGTGACCAATGTGCCCTGGCTTCGTTCTGGCTGGTAAGGAGTGTATGAGGTGCTTAGGGGACGGAGTTGGGCGACTTGGTTGGTGATAGGGTGGACCTTCCAGACCGGTAGCAAGTCACCAATAAAGGAGGGGAGCAAATTTGTTTTTTTGGCCGTTTCAAACAAGCGATGGGATGCATCCTCATAGGTAAGTTCATCGGGAAGGACGGGTTTGTCGGGAAACTTTATACTGGGGGGAAGATGAGCGAACAGATCTTCGAGGTCTCGGGCTCCAACCTTGGCCAGCATTTCATCAAGATCTTGTTGGGAAGCAGATACATAATGGCGTGCACTTTCCCGGGGATATTCTTGTGGATTGTAGGGAAGCTCGGGAAATTCGAAAGATTTAGACTTAGTGGATGAAGAAGAAGGAATGCTCATGTCTGACTTAGGCTATCCATGAGCAACGCATCGATGAATGCAAAAACATTCACGTGTACAAAAAGTGCCCCCAATGTCACCCAAAGGCAAAAATGACTGGGTTATTGACCGATGGGATGTCCGTTGGCCCAGAAATTTCTTTCCACAACCTCGCCTGAATCATCGTAAAAAATTTCTTCCCCGTGCATGCGGCCCTTGAGCAAATTAACTTCTCCCTGTGCCTGTCCGCTGGAGTTGACAATTCTCATTCTTCCCGAAAAAGGAATGCCGGTTGTACGCAAGCGGACGGTATCAATGCCATCGACTAAATCAGTAATAAAAAAGGCCTCAGCTTCAGCGACGGTCCCAGTCCAATCAGGATCGCCTGATTTAGTATCCTTCTCGTTAGATTGATTTCCAGGGGATTCGTTCTCATCTTCGATAGCCTCATCTGTTGACGCCTCAGGAACAGGTGTGGGGGAAACAGATTCGTTTGCCGTTTCAATCACGGAAGAATTCTGAGCCGGGTTGTCGGCGGGGAGGGATGAATCGGGTGCGAAAACAGGCACAGCTGAATCAGGGGTGAGGGAGGAATCGGGCTGGAGGGGGTCTTGTTCTTCGACTAATTCAACCGACTTTTCAGCAGCATTGCCAGAGGGATTTGTGTCGATTTCGTCGCCCAGAGAAACCTTGGGCAATTTTGGCTTTTGCGAAGTGGTGGGCAAGGCAGCTGGCTTGGCAACAAGGCTGCCTTGACGCCAGATACCCTTCAATTTGCGTCCATCTGTGTAATGTAATGTTCCCTGCCCATGCTGAAAATCATCGAACCATTCGCCCTCATAGACAGTCCCGTCGGCAGATTGATAGCGGCCCTTGCCGTGCCTCTTGCCGGACAAAAAATCACCTTCGTAGGAAGAGCCGTCTGGCCAGTCATAAACGCCTTTGCCAGTACGGTTGTCCTTGAGGTAGTCTCCTTTGTAACTCTCTCCATTTGCCCAAAGAAATTTCCCCTGACCATGCCTTAAGTCATGCAAATAATCTCCTTCATAAATAGAACCATCAAGCCATCGATAAATCCCAGTGCCTTGTTTTTCCCCTTTCTTGTTTACGCCCCCTTCATATGACCCGTCCGAAAAGTCTAACTTTGCATTAGGAGATGTCTTGCAACCGAGCAAGGATAAGAAAAGGAGCAGGCAGAGCGAAACTTGGAAAAACTGGTAAAACATTTATTCAATATCCAAAATCATCAGGTGCGTTCGGGCAAGCGTGTAAATGAATCAATTTCTATATCTTGTTATTGCCTCTATTGCATTGCCACTTTGAAAGGAATAGGAAATATAAGGGAATTCGAAATTGGAGAGGTGGCAGAGTGGTCGAATGTGCCCGACTCGAAATCGGGTGTGCCGCAAGGCACCGCGGGTTCGAATCCCGCCCTCTCCGCCATGGCTCAATCCAATTATTTCGAATAAAACTCGTTGATCTTATCTGCCACATCGCGGAAGGAAATGTCTGAGGAATAAACTAATTTGAATTCCTCAATTGCTTTTTCCGCATGCCCCATTGATTCATAACAGCAACCCAATTGATAAACGGCATCTTTCTTGCGCTCGTCCATGATTTGAATTTCAGACTTCAATGCCTTGAATTGCTCAATGGCCAGATCAAAAAACTTTTTGCAGAGGTAAGCACGCCCCAAGAAAAGGATGGCGTCTAAACGAACCTGGGCATTTCGCTGAGCTAACTGAAAGTGGGGCAGGCAGGCATCATATTCGCCCTCTTCAAACAAGAGGCAACCGAGTTCGAAGCGGTATCCATATTCGTTGGGGTAACGCTGAACCAAAGAGTCCAATTGTTGTCTTTGAAAATGTTTTTTTGCAGAGACCGCATCCGCATAGCCTTTTTGCGATTCTGGCTTGCTGGGATCTGCTGCTACGGCCTTTTCCCATTGCTCAATTATTCCATCGTAATACTCCAAGGTGAGGAGTCTTTCTTTCTCCTCCAAGGAGATATCTCCCTTTCCCGCCTCTACTTTTCTTGCTTGCTGAATCCAAGAGATGGCATTGGGAAGATCGCCATATCGTTGGTATAAATCGCTTAATTGGCGGTAGTGGTTGAGGTTCTGGGGTTCAGCCTGAGCTTTCTCATATGCCTGACGAATCAATGCCTCTAATCCTTTGGCATCATTTACGGTTTTGGCAGATTGTTCGAGAGCTTCCGCTTCCTCCTTGTCTTTGAGTTGTTCCCGAAAGTTTGTGGAGCCCTCCCATTTTCCTTTGTTCATCGCCACTGCCACCGAAGCGCGCTTCATCATATCCTCGGCTTCTCCATCAGATGGATTGATTTGGAGAATCGCATTGCCTGTCTGAATAGCCAAGTCCGATTCTCCTGCATCTAGATAAGCATTGGCTAACTTTTTAAGGTTTTGCAGATCTTTCGGTTGAATGAGCCGGATGGTTTCGTACGCAAAGACAACACTGCCCGTCATCCCCAAATCCGTAAAAGCATTGGCCAGCATAAGATGTGCGGAGATGTTCAAAGGGTTTTTGGCAATGAGATCTTCGGCAGAAGAGATTAGTTCTTCCGGGTCTTTATTTGTTTGGGTTTTAAAAAGAAAAGGTGCGTTTGTCAGCTTACCAATAATGGACCCCAATCCTTTTTTGGAACCTTTGGAAATTTTAAACTGTTGGTTTCGTAAATGTTTGCGTAGCTCAAGGCATCCGGGAGCCTGTTTTAGGATTGCAGCAAATATTTCTAGGGAATAATTGACATCCTTGGCAAGGGCTCGATTTGCGGCATCCAACTGTTTGATTTGTCGCGGGTCTAAATCAGTAATGGCAATTTCTTCGATCATCGAGAGTGGACAAGGATAAATAAAGGATCAGCTTAGATACTAAAGTGCGGTTGTTTACAACGATTTTTCAATGGCAAGCTTGAGCCTTTGAAAGCTTGGAGTGATTTTTGCAAGTGATTTACCTTCCACCAAAAGTCTCAATTTGGGCTCCGTCCCTGAGTAGCGCAGAAGAATCCTGCCATCTTCTTTGAGATAATCGATTTCCCTATCAAGAGAAAGAGAAAGATCCGGGATGCGATCGAAGGAGGGTTTTTGGGTAACTGCAAATGAACCTGATAAGGAAGGCCAAAGTTTAATCTCGCTGGCAAGACATTCGAGGGTTTTGGATTGTTCTTTCATCGAACGAAGGACATAAAGTGCGGCAAAGAGTCCGTCTCCCGTTGGAAGATAGTCCGTACAAATGATATGGCCGGAAGATTCTCCTCCCCAATTACACTTGGCTTCAAGCATTTTGAGGTACACATTCCGATCCCCCACATCGGAAGTTAGTGAACGAATTGCATGGTTGCTTAGGAATGAAAAAAGCCCGCTGTTGCTATGAATGGTGGAAACGAAAGTGGCTGATTTTAGGTTTTTTTCCCGATGGGCTTGCCGGGCAATAAGCCCGAGTGCTTGATCGCCCTCGATCACTTTTCCTTTTGCGTCCACAAACCGTACCCTGTCTCCGTCGCCGTCATGGGCTATGCCCAGATCCGCCTTTCTTTCGTGGACCAGATCTTGTAAGGACCCTAAGTTTTCCGAGCCACACTCCGAGTTAATCACCCCATCCCCATGATGAATTTTAAAAACATTGGCACCAAGGGTTTCAAGAATGCGGTGGGTCGATTCAGAGGTCGAACCATTTGCACAGTCTAGGGCAATGGAGACCCCTGATAAATCCAGGCCGGCAAAGTATGTCTCTAAGTTTTTGAGGTAATCTTCCAATATGGAGTGATGTTCAACTGCTGGGGAGGCAGGAGAAATGTCATGTGCTTGTTCGATCAAGCTTTCAAGAAGGAGCTCTTGTTCAGAACGAAGTTTGGCACCCAAAGCTGAGAAACACTTGATTCCATTGTCGCAAGAAGGGTTGTGCGAAGCCGTTATCATAACCCCAAAGTTTGCTTGATGTTTTAGTACCCCAAAGGCAAGAGCTGGGGTTGGTACAATGCCGAAATCGATCACCCGGACTGCCATGCTCCTCAGTCCAAGTATGACGGAACTTTTAAGGGAGGAACCAGAGGGTCGGGTATCCGAGGCAATAGCAACGGTTGGCTTATCCTGTTTTTCTTTTTGGAAATAAGCCCCAATTGCTTGCCCCACTTTATGGGCAAACGCCTCGTTGATTAACTCGGATCCGTAGGTTCCCCGAATCCCATCCGTGCCAAAATATTGATTCATTTAGCAAAGAACTCGCGAGCTTTGTTAAGCCATCGGAAGACACTCCCGTCTGCCAGTAATTCTTCCGCACGCTGCATACCTGCTTCAATTGATTCAACATCTCCGGCAATCCAAAGGGCGGAGGAAACATTGATGCTAATGGTTGCCCGTAGTCCAGCGGGGGAATCCCCCCGTAATAAACTCTGCAGAATCGAGAGATTTTGCCTCAGAGTACCTCCAGCCAAGTCGCGTGTCGGGTACCGCTTGATTCCCCAATGGCTGGGCTCCAAAGTCATTTCTGCATCATTTTCTGTCCCATAAGGGCGAATAAGGTTGGGACCACATGCGGTGAGTTCATCCATTCGATCCGAGGAGCTCTCGCCCACAGTGCCGTGCACGACCCATCCAGATTTACTGCCATTTGCAAGTAGGGCGTGAGCCATTTGTTCAAGATAGGCAGGATCATATACTCCAAGAATTTGATGGGCAGGAGTTGCAGGGTTCAGGCATGGGCCCAGGCGGTTAAACATGGTAATAATTCCTTCTTCGGCCAATTTTCTTCGGACTGGAGCCAAACTTTTGAAGGCAGGATGAAAGTGAGGAGCAAATAAGAAGCAAAAATTTAATTCACTCAGACTGGCATTAAGTTTTTCAGGTTCAGTCTCCATGGGGATACCCAAAGCCTCGAGCAGATCAGCACTCCCACAGTTTGAGCTAATCGATCTATTCCCGTGCTTTATTACAGGGATTCCAGCGGAGGCTACAACAAGGCTGACAAAAGTGGAAATATTAAAACTGCCAGACCGGTCACCGCCCGTACCGCACAAATCAATCGCCCGTTGAGCATGCTCTTCGAGCTGAGGGTTTTTAGCCAGTTTTCGAAATTCCGAAACAAAGCCGGCAAATTCTTCCTTGGTCTCACCCTTGGAGGAGAAATTTTTTAGAAAGGTACACTTGCTCTCCTCATCAACACGATCGTTAATGAGAAGACCTGCTATCTTGGCAATTTGATCCGTGTCCAGATTAAATCCCGAAGCAAGCAATTCACTGTATTCATGTAAGGAGTCTGTCATAACTTAATTGTATTAACCCTAATGGCAATTAATCGCATATGACCTTGCCCGATTGGCTGATATCATCAAGTAAAAGAAGCTCCATGTGGCTACAATCAAAAATATTATACGCATTTTTAGTGCCTCTTCTAAGTCTGACGGTAAACTCGTTCGGAGAACAGAGAGAGATCGAAGAAAAAATCGATCCCGTGATCGGCTACAATGAAGCCTTTGTCTTTGGTCTTGTTGAGGGAGTGACTGAATTTTTGCCTATTTCATCGACGGGTCATTTAATTCTCACGAACGAATGGATGCTGAACCCATCTAGTTTACAAGAAGATGAGAAAAATGCGGTTAATGCCTATCTGATTGTTATACAAGCTGGAGCAATCGTCGCAGTCGCGTTGCTTTACAGCCGAAGAATTATTGCAATCTTGTTGGGTTTTTTGGGACTTGACCCGGTGGGTAGAAAGTTGGGAATCAATATTTTGTTGGCTTTTGCTCCAGCGGTTGGGCTGGGGCCTTTGCTCGACGAATCGATTGAATCTCTCTTATTTGGAGCGGTTCCAGTCTCCCTTGCCCTCATTGGGGGGGCACTGCTGATGCACTGGGTCGAGAAAAGAAAAAGAGTCCAAGACGGGCTGGGAGGGGATGTGGGCAAGAAACTCGAAGATCTGAACTGGAAAAATGCTTTAATGATTGGGGTTTTGCAATGCGTGGCAATGTGTCCGGGCACGAGCCGATCAATGATGACTATTGTAGGAGGATATTTTGCCGGACTATCCCGCCGAAATGCTGCAGAATTTAGTTTTCTTCTTGGATTGGTTACCTTAACGGCTGCAGCTGGTTATAAAGCATTAACAATGGGAGGGGAACTCCTGGATAACCTCAATGTTGGACCCATGCTGTTTGGTTGTTTGATTGCAGGGTTGTCCGCCGCACTTTCCGTTCGTTGGCTGGTGGGGTATTTGAGCCGATCTGGACTGGGTTTATTTGTGTGGTATCGAGTTGTACTAGGTGTTGTAATTTTAGTGTATTCTTTGGCACTTTAGTCGGTTTATTTGGGAGCGATCCCTACATACACTATTCTTGACGCCCGCAGCTGTGGATGATTTACTAGGAGAACTATGGGACAACCTAAAAGAAAACAATCCAAGCAACGCAGCCGCAAGCGTCGTGGTGCTAATCGCTTTAAAGCCCCTCTTCTTGTGAAAGAGCCGGACGGATCTTTTTCTCGTCCTCACCGTGTTAATCCCGAAACCGGGGAATATCGCGGACGCCAGGTTTTAGATCTAGAGGTATAACCTCTTATTAGAGCTTCTGTATGGCTAGTCCAGAGGCTCGCATTACCCTAGCAGTTGATGTTATGGGGGGAGACAAGGGTCCGACTGAGGTGCTTGCGGGCTTGTTAAAGGCTACATCCTTTGTTCCCCGCAATCTCAAATTTTTGCTTTTCGGGCCTGAAAATGAATTAACCGAACTCTTAAGGGAAAATTCAGAATGGAAGGGAATCGATCATGAAGTCCGTCATGCTAAAGAAGTTGTGGGAATGGACGAAAAACCAATTGCCGGGATAAAAAACAAAAAAAATTCCTCTATGGCTCTCGCACTTCAATCGCTCAAGGAAGAGGAAGCAGATGCGATGCTATGCTGTGGAAATACCGGTTGTTTGATGGCTGGCGGTACCATTAAATTGCGCACACTGGAGGGCGTAGAACGACCCGCACTTTGTACGATTTGGCCAGGTCGTGAAAGATATTTTACCCTGTTGGATGCCGGAGCAAACCCTCATCCCAAACCCTATCACATTGTACAGAATGCCATTCTCGGTTCAAATTACGCGAGGGTAGCACTGGGACTAGTAAGACCAAAAATTGGTCTGCTTACCATTGGAACGGAGGAGGGCAAAGGGAACGAGCTTATTCATGAAGCCCACTCCATGTTAAAAGATATTGATGGTAGCATTATCAATTATGCTGGATTAATTGAAGGTTTTCAAATTTTTGAAAATGTTGTCGATGTGGTGGTCTGCGATGGCTTTGTTGGAAATATCGTACTCAAGGCCTGTGAATCGCTCAGCAAGCTTATTGGTAGTTTTTTGGACGAGGAACTTAAGCGCAACGCCCTGCGCAAAACTGGGGCACTGCTTTCCATGGGAGCGTTTCGAAGCCTCAAGCAACGCATAAATCCAGAGCAATTTGGGGGAGCACCGCTCCTAGGACTGAACCGAAATGTTATTAAAGCACACGGTTCATCAAACCGTAACCATGTCTGCGGAGCAGTCAATATTGCCCTGGATCTTGTTCGTCATGATATGCTTGCGCAAATGCAGGAAGACATACGAGGGGCGAATGACCTCCTTCGTCCCTTCCCTGTAAATGGCAAAGAAGCAGATTTAGCCTGAATTTCTATGAAAAATGTTGGCCATACCCGCATCCTTGGAATTGGTTCGTATGGACCGGACCAAGTTGTCGACAATGAGCAACTCAGTAAAACAGTTGACACTTCAGATGAGTGGATTCGCACACGTACAGGCATTCTGGAAAGAAGGTTTGCTGGTAAAGATCAAACAACCAGTGATTTATCTTTGCAGGCAGCCAAACAGGCACTGAAAAACGCCCGAGTTTTACCTGAAGAGATTGACCTGGTCTTGGTTGCAACCATCACTCCGGACATGGCCTTTCCTTCCACGGCTTGTATTTTGCAGCATAAGCTAGGACTGAAAAAAGTTGCCTGCTTTGATATTGAAGCTGCTTGCTCCGGATTTCTCTATGCGCTTGATGTCGCAGATGCGATGCTTTCATCCGGTCGTTACCGTAAGGCTCTTGTAATTGGAGCAGAAAAAATGTCGAGTATTATGGACTGGGAAGACCGTACAACCTGTGTCCTTTTTGGCGACGGTGCAGGTGCCGCTGTGCTTTCCAAAGAAGGTGAGGGCCCAGAACTTCTTGGTTTTTACTGTGGAGCAGATGGGTCTAATCCTTCCTTACTATGCCAACCGGCAGGTGGCTCGGCCATGCCCGCATCCGTAGAATCTGTTAGTGGACGCAAGCACTTTTTAAAAATGAATGGGAGAGAAATTTTCAAGTCGGCGGTACGTGTAATGGAGTCATCCTGCCGATTGCTTCTCGATCAAAATAACCTATCGATTGAAGAAATTGATCTCATTATTCCGCACCAGGCAAATATGAGAATTGTGGAGAGTTTATCACAAAGATTAAATGTGCCGTTGGAAAAATTTTACTGTAACTTGGACCGTTACGGCAATACTTCCGCGGCTTCAATTCCACTGGCCCTAAGTGAAGCTGTGCACTCCCAGAGAATCAAACCCAATGACCTTTGTCTAATGGTGGCGTTTGGGGCAGGCTTGACCTGGTCTTCAACCCTTGTCCGATTTTAATTATGAGCCCGAAGATTTTCATATTATTCATACTGGGATTTTCCTTTTATCACCACTTGGGATTTGAATTAGGGGCAAATCCCAGAAACCGTTCGAAAACAGAAGAAGAGAAAGTATATCTATTCCCTGGGACGGGTTTGTTTATTAAAAACCGCGATCCTTACAAAGACGAGGAAGCCAAGATGTGGTTTCTGGAAGCAGTTGAGATGCAAAGGTCTGGCGAATTATCAGATGCACTTAAACTGTATGAGAAGTTTACTAAAAGAAGGTGCGATTTGATCGTGGATTTTGAAGGAGAATCCGTACTGATTGGGCCTGAATCAATATACCGGGCGGCCATGATTCGGGAAAAGCAGGGAGACTGGAAGAAGGCATTTGACCACCTGCAATTGGTTGCCAAAGCCTATGTCAGGTACGATTTTGAGCGGGTTGCGTCCTCCCTTATGAGCATTGCCGAACGAATTGCCACCGAGGACTTGCCCAAGAAATGGGGCGTTGTTCCCCGCTTGCGTTCAGGCTCTGAGGATCGGGAGCGACTTAACCAAATTGTCGAGCTTACCAGAGGGCCCAAATTCGCACCCCGAGCCCTGATGGTCCTTGCGGAAATTGCTCTCAAGGACAGCAAGAAAGACGAGGCAGTTCATGCCCTAGAGAGACTGGTTAACTATTACCCTGAGCATTATCTCGCGGAAAAAGCGTATTTTATGCTCGGTAATATTCACCAAGATTTTGTTTCAGGCCCTTCTTACGATCAGGGTTCTACCTTACAGGCTCTTAATTATTACGAGGACTACATAATTTTATTTGAGGAACCCCCGGGAAGAGGGACCGATGAAACTCCAGAGCAATTCGAGAAACGGCTCGCAGAATACCTTAAAAGAAAAAAACTTGCCCAAGAAGGAAGGAATCAAATGCGGGAAAGTTTAGCCCAAAGTAAATTGGAAATTGGTAAATATGTGGAGCAGTATGGTAAATACTTTTTAGTCCGCTGGAAAGAGTTGGGCAATCAACCCGCTTTACAATTTTATAACCAAGCCATAACGACAGCCCCTGAGTCAAAGGCCGCTAGAGAAGCAGAAGTGCGTGTTGCTGAATTGCGCAATGAGTAAGCAACTCTTTTCAGTCCCTTTCATCACTGCAGTCCTTTTCCTTATCCTAGGATGTTCCTACAAGATGGGAAGTCCCCTAGCCGGAGGGTCCCATTTGCACATCAGGGTAAAAAATGATTCTGTTGCTCCTTTGCTTGGTCCAAAAGTAGATCGGGAATTGCGCAAAAATATTTTACGCAATGGATCTTATGTTTTAGCGAACGAACCAGAAGATGCGGATGTTTTTCTCGTAGTTGTCTTAATAAATTATGAAGATTCTACCGAAGCGTACCGGCCGGAAGATAGCTTACTTGCCGCTGGTCTTAATCTTCGAGTCTCGGCATCGGTCGAACTGAATGATGTACGTGGAAATCTTTTATATCAGGATCGGGTGGGGGCCGATTCCTCTGTTCTCCGACCTGTTTCCACTCAAGTGCCGGATGATGCTATGGCATTGCAGGCCCTGGCCGAAAGCCTCGCCGCCAATGTCTCACTTTCCTTATTGAACCAAGCTTGGTGAAAGAAGTATAGCTTCCTTAATGAAAAAGATTTTGGCACCCTCCTTATTGGCCGGCGATCATGCGGATCTTAGAACTTCTCTTGCCGAGGTTGAGCAGGATGGTCGAGAGTGGATACATCTCGATTTGATGGACGGACATTTTGTACCTAATTTGAGTTTCGGTCCCCAAACCGTTGCGGACTTGCGCCCGCATTCCCGGCTATTCTTTGATGTTCATTTGATGCTCGAGCGGCCCGATTTATATTTGGATCCCTTCATTGCTGCTGGTTCAGAACTAATAACGATTCACCTGGAGCCGGATTATGATCACCAGTCTGCATTGGATCGAATCCGTTCAGCTGGTTTAAAAACTGGTTTAGCAATCAATCCTGACACCCCTGTGGACCTTTTTTTTCCGTACCTTGATCAGGTGGATCTTTGTCTCTGCATGACCGTAAATCCTGGATTTGGGGGACAGAGCTTCAAAGAATATGTTCTCGAGAAAGTACGCGAACTATCTGCCCGCAGGAAGTCGAACGATCATTCTTTCCTGATCGAAGTAGACGGTGGGGTGGGTCCCCAACACGTGGAGGCATGCCTCGACGCCGGGGTAGATGTTTTTGTAGCAGGTACATCCTACTACAAAAGTAACCCCGAAGAACGGGCGAAGTTCGCCCGTTCAGTCGGGGAAAAAGATCAAAACTGAAAGTCGGCTTAAAGAAACGGGGCCAAAACCAGGGCCACCACCGAAATTAATTTCAACAAGATATTCAGTGAAGGGCCGGAAGTATCCTTCAGCGGATCCCCTACGGTATCTCCAACTACGGCCGCTTTGTGGAGTTCTGAACCTTTCCCATGTTGTTCACCATTAATTTCGTATCCTTCCTCAACCATTTTCTTGGCGTTATCCCAGGCCCCGCCCGCATTGGATTGAAAAAGGGCAAGTAAAACACCGCTGACTGTTACGCCAGCAAGCAGGCCACCAAGCATCGCGGCACCACCTCCAAAACCAATGGCCACGGGAGTAGCAATTGCAACAAGCCCGGGAGCAACCATTTCCTTAATTGCGGACTGGGTTGATATCTCTACACATTTTCCATACTCGGCAGAATCAATCGCGTCATCAAATGCTTTGCGATCATCTTCGGACCAGTCAGAGCTTGGCTTCCCCTCATTTTGATTCAGTACTTCAAGGGCATTTTTCAGGGCAGGTATGTCGTGAAATTGTCTGCGGACTTCTTGGATCATGGACATGGCCGCCCGTCCGACTGCCCCCATGGCCAGAGCACTAAACAAGAAGGGGAGCATCGCACCAATAAATAAACCAGCCATGACTTTGGGATGAGTAACATCGATTGAACCTAGTGGCTCGGCATGAGTCTGGTCATAGGATGCGGTAAACGCAGCGAAAAGGGCCAATGCGGTAAGAGCGGCAGAACCGATTGCGAATCCTTTTCCGATGGCAGCAGTGGTATTTCCTACTGCGTCCAGCTTGTCGGTTTTCTCTCGGACTTCTTTGGGTAATTCAGACATTTCAGCGATACCCCCGGCGTTATCCGAAATGGGACCGTAAGCATCTACTGCTAGTTGAATACCGGTATTGGAGAGCATGCCAACAGCGGCAATCGCAATGCCATAAAGTCCAGCCATTTCATGTGCACCGATAACGGCAGCTGCAATGACCAAAATGGGAAGGGTGGTCGAAATCATACCAACTCCAAGTCCGGCGATAATATTTGTAGCATAACCAGTGATAGACTGGTCCACAATTGCCTTAACCGGCTTTTTGTGTGTGCCGGTATAGTGTTCAGTGATCAGACCAATGGCCAAGCCCGCAACCAGACCGATTATAGTCGCCCAAAAAACGCCCATTGCAGTGAAAGTTGATTCACCGAATGTCCAAGTTTCGGGCAGAAATTTATTTATAATATAATAGGAGGCAGCGATCATCAGTCCGGAAGAGACGAACTCACCGGTGTTAAGTGCCTTCTGGGGGTCGCCGCCATCTCTTACTTTGACGAGAAAAGTTCCCAGAATGGAGGTAACGATTCCGACTGCTCCTAGGATAAGTGGCAAAAAGACTGGTGACAATCCGCCAAGAAAATCAGCAAAGTTGGCAGAACCGGCAACCATTGCCGCACCCAAAACCATGGTTCCAATGATCGAGCCAACATAGGACTCAAACAAATCAGCCCCCATCCCGGCCACATCCCCCACATTGTCCCCCACATTGTCCGCAATGGTAGCGGGGTTGAGGGGGTGATCCTCAGGAATGCCCGCTTCGACCTTGCCGACCAAATCAGCCCCAACATCTGCTGCTTTGGTGTAAATCCCTCCTCCTACACGGGCAAAGAGGGCAATGGAAGATGCTCCGAAAGAAAAGCCGGTAAGCACGGAAAGGGTAGTGCCCAAAGCTTCCTTGTTTTCAAAAGCACCAAATTCATTGCTAAAATAAGCAAATAAGCCACCCAGGCCAAGAATGCCCAGACCAACGACACCCAATCCCATGACTGCTCCCCCGGAGAAGGCGACCTCAAGGGCCTTCCCCAAGCTCTCTTTGGCGGCATTAGCAGTCCTTACATTTGCTTTGGTGGCTACTTTCATGCCAAGGTAACCGGCGAGGCCCGAGCAAAAGGCTCCAACCACAAAAGAGAGGGCGACAAGACCGTGACTGTTTGGGTTGTTGTTCCCGCTCCAGTACAGGAGCGCCGCCACGGCTATGACAAAGAAGAACAGCACCTTATATTCAGCACGAAGAAAAGCCATAGCCCCCTCTTGAATACTCTTGGCAATCTTGGACATACGCTCCGATCCTTCTGAAATCGCGTTGATAGATTGGGTCTTCCACCAGGTAAACAAAAGAGCGAGCGCTCCAATTGCTGGTAAAAAAATGGGTAATTGATCAAGGGTCATAAGTAATCTTATTTTTTAGTTAGGCTGGTACTTTCGATTAAATGATCGAAAATGATTGATTGCGATCGTTTATGATCGAAGAGGGTCCCTAAATCAAGATTGAAGTATAAAAGTAACCGATTGGGCTACTCTTTCCTTCACTCTTGCAAATTTTGTGTCAAATGTTTGAATAAGAGAATGATAAGAAATCTATCATGTACCTTACTTGTCCTTTTGCTTTTTGTTTCATGCGAGAATAGATACCGGAAAGGGAATTCTGCTTCTCATTTACCATCGCCTGTTGATTCAAAGTTTGTGGGTAAAACCAGCGATGACGCCTACCAAGTCAGTGCGGGTGAATATGATGATAATTTTGTTTCTCGCTATGGGTTGCTTTACCTCAAAGCAAGTAATGATCCATTCACAGGTAGAATCCTCACTGTTGATCTTGGGGAAAGCGGTGAGTTCGTCTCTTCCGATGAGTCTTGGAAAGAAGGAAGAAAGCATGGCAAAAGTTCAAAGTGGTTTTCCAACGGTATAAAGATGTACGAAAGAAACTATCGAGAGGGCAGATGGCATGGATCCGTAACCCGTTGGTGGCCCAACGGGCAAAAAATGTATGTACGGGCGTATACCAATGGGGTCAGGCATGGCAGTGAAGCAACTTGGCGATCCGATGGAACTCCTCTATCTTTACCTGCCGATGGTACACCCTCTGCTATTCAACCAACTGAATCCTTTAACAATGAGGATGCTCTTCCCATCGTCGAGATGGAGGATCCAGTAGTCTTGCCTGATACCAGTGCAGTTGCGGATGAACTTGAATTCGATTCTCCTGCACCAATTGATGACCCAGCCCCGCTTAGCCTGCCTGAGCCAAGCTTTGAACAATCTCCCGAAAATCCTAGCGATGGTTTTTCCGATCTGCCTAGTTTTCCCCCGATGGAAGAAGAAGAGTCCACTGTTGAAGATGAAGGTGGATTTCCTCCTATAGACAATACTGATTTGCCCGAAATTGCCCTTCCAGAAACTGATCCTGCCAGTTTGCCTACGGATGATTCGCCATTTCCTGCTTTGCCTGAAGATGCCCCGAGTGACCTGCCTGCTTTGCCTGGTTTAGATGAACCGGAAGTCCTTCCCGGAAATGACCCGCTCCCCGCATTGCCCGAAGAAACAGAGAGTGGAGGATTGCCTCCCTTGCCTGGTATTGAAGAGGGCGGGGGATTACCCCCATTGCCAAGTAGTGGGGATGAAGGTCTGGGCGACTTGCCTCCCCTGCCGCCCCTTCCTTGATTTAATTGGGAATTTTCTGTTTAACTTTGCCAAACCCTTGGCTTGGTGATTCATAGTTTCTTTATTTTATGAACCAATTGATGGAGGAGGACTCAGGCAGAAGAAAATTTATCCGTGTTGCCACGGTTGGTGTTTCCGCAGCATGTGGTTTGTTTCCTTTGGCTGCTGGCATGCCTGCATTGCTAGATCCCGTAAAAAAAACTGCTGGGGATTCCGCGAATATTCCATGGTCCAAAGTTGCTTTATTGGCATCATTGCCTGAAGATGGAACACCTGCAAAGTTTGAAGTGGTGCAGGAAAAAGTGGTTGATGCTTGGACAACCTACCAAGATGTACCGGTCGGTGCAGTATATTTAACCCGCAAAAATAAAGAGGTTGTTGCGTTTAACCTTAAGTGCCCACACCTAGGATGTGCCATTGATTACCGGAAGCAAAGCAACGACTACTTTTGTCCCTGTCACAATAGTTCCTTTGCTTTGGACGGTTCCATTACCACGGAAAACAGCCCGAGCCCGCGCCCCATGGATACGATGGAAACAAAAGTGGAAAAGGGATATGTGTGGATACGGTTCCAGCATTTCAAACCGAATGTGCCTGAAAAGACTCCACTCTCATGAAGTTTATTTTTGACTGGCTCGATGATCGTTCGGGCTACCGGAACTTATTGCACGAAGTTTTATATGAAAAAGTTCCTGGTGGTGCTCGTTGGAGGTATGTTTGGGGCAGTTGTTTAACTTTTGCTTTTTTTACTCAAGTAGTTACCGGTACCTTGCTTTGGATGTTTTACAGTCCGAGTGCCCAGACTGCGTGGGAGAGTGTATATTTTTTGCAGTATCAGGTTTGGGGGGGCTGGTTTTTGCGGGGTGTTCATCATTACATGGCTCAGGCCATGATTGTGTTACTAGTTCTTCATTTAATGCAGGTTGTTATTGATGGTGCCTATCGGGCACCGCGTGAATTAAACTTTTGGTTTGGGGCATTGATGATGGGTGTGACCTTGGCCCTTTCGCTTACTGGTTATCTACTCCCCTGGGACCAAAAGGGCTATTGGGCAACAGCAGTGGCCACTAACCTCATGGCTGAAGTTCCGTGGATAGGTTCCGCCATCCAAAAAATTGTGGTGGGCGGAGTTGAATATGGGCATCATACCTTGACTCGCTTTTTTGCCCTGCATGCGGGCGTTCTTCCCGCCATGCTTATCGGGTTGGTGGTGATCCATATTTATCTGTTTCGTAAACACGGAATCCATGTCAAGGAACCAAGGCCCAAAAGAGATTCCTATTTTTGGCCTGATCAAATCCTCAAGGATGCCATTGCTTGTTTGGCCGTTCTTTTAGCTGTCGTTGGATTGACCCTTTACTTTCGGGGTGCTCCGTTGGGACCACCTGCAGATCCTGCCAATGAATTTCCAGCACGACCGGAATGGTATTTCCTTTTTCTCTTTCAATTGCTCAAATATGTGCCCGCCTTTTGGGGAGCAGTCATTATTCCATTGTTCCTCGCATTATGGATATTTTTACAGCCCTTCATTGGGTCTTCCCGCCCTGGGCATCAATTGAATATCGGGTTCTGGTGGACATTGATCGCGGGTTCAGTTGCCTTGACTCTTTTGGCTTTTTCGGAGGATCGGGCAAATCTTCGACATGCCGCGGCGCTTGAAGAAGCGAACTGGCAGGCAGACCGAGTGCTTTCCATTATCCAGGACCAAGGTATTCCTCCTGCCGGTGCGGTAACATTATTACGGAAAGATCCCGCAAACAGGGGCCGAAGTCTATTTGCCGCACATTGTGCCAGTTGTCATCGTTACAATGGACATGATGGGCGAGGCTATCCCGTGGAGGATGCACAATCCGCTCCGGAATTGGCCGGCTTTGCTAGTGTCGAGTGGATTACTAAATTACTCACGCACAAGCATTATGTATCGGAGGAATACTTTGGTGGTACCGCTTTTAAAAATGGAACCATGGCCCGGAAGGTACTGGCAAAGTATACGCCAGAAGAGACCGCACTCTTGCCCCGTATAGCCCGCCTCCTCTCGGATATGGCAGAACTTCCTTATCAACAACCCTTAGAAGAAGAGGAGCGAGAGGAATTATTGGCTCTTTTTTACAACGATGACTCGGATTTTCAGGATGGTCTAGCCTGTATTGATTGTCATGACATAGATTCAGAAGAGGAAGGATATGCCCCTGATCTGACCGGCTATGGTTCAGATGAATGGACCGTCGCCTTTATCAAAAATCCGGAGGAGGAACGTTTTTATGGGGAGGATAATGACCGTATGCCATGTTATGGAAGAGACACCAAACTTACCGGTGAGGAAATTCAAATCCTCTCGGATTGGATTCGGTCGAAACCTGCGGAATAGAGGATTTTCATATCTTTGCTTGATTATAGACCTTCAAGGCTTCAGTGGTCTTTATAAAATACTTGGATCAGCTATAAAAATGTTCTATCCAAGATAAGTAATAGATAATGAAAAGCCGAAAAGAGGAACGAACCTATCAGATTCTATGACTCAAGTTTTCCTTTATCAAAATGGCGAGCAGGTCGGTCCTTATCAAGTGAAAGACCTGCAAAACTGGCTTCAAAATGGGCAATTAAAGATTACCGATCAGGCCTGGTTTGAGGGTTGTCCAAACTGGGTAACGCTTGCGGAAGTACCTGGAATCATTCTGCCTCAGGGCGGACAGGGAACTCGCACTGCCGATGCTCCTCCTTTTGCGGCCTACGAGGGAGAAGACCCCTATTTGTTTGTTAGTTATTCGCATCAAGATGCTCATTTAGTTTATCCAGAAATGAGTCAATTAAGAGCGACTGGATATAATATTTGGTATGATGAAGGAGTCGCGGCCAGCAACGAATGGCCAGAAGAAATTGCCAACGCCGTCCTTGGGTGCAGTGTTTTTGTCTGCTTCATTTCCCCCCGAGCCACAGAATCGATCAATTGTCGAAATGAAATAAATTTGGCATTAAATGAAAAAAAGCCTTTTCTCGCCATTCATCTAGAGGAGACTGAATTGCCCCCGGGTTTGCGACTACGGATGGGGGACTTGCAGGCGGTTCTCAAAGATAAGATGCCCCAAGACAGGTATCTAACAAAGATTATCAACACGCTCGATCAATTGCTCGGGCGCAAAGCCAAGGTCAATTTAGGGGCGGCAGAAAAAGCATCCTCTTTGCATGTTTCGAGGGATGGGCAAACTTTTGGTCCCTACACTTTTGAGCAAGCCACACAATTTTTGCAGACTGGACAACTTCTTGCCACAGACTATGCCATACTTGAAGGTCAAACGGAGTGGAAACTTTTACCCGAGGTCCTCAATATGCTTCAAGAGGCTACCGTTAGGCATTCTATGGCAGTCACTGCTGATATGCCGACAGAGGGTTTGCCCGTTACTAAGGAACAAAAAACTACCCAGAAAATAGAATCTGCCCCCAAATCGGTTAAGATTCGTGGCATGAATGCCAGAACAACGAAAATCAAAGTAAAAGAGAAATCTTTGGTTTCAAAATTGATTGCTACGGTAGCGGTATTTGTGGGAACGGGCTTAGTGGTTGGTGGATCGACTCTCGGTGCTTACCTGATTGCTCCTGCTCAGGTTGGTCCGGTTGTGCGAAAGTTCGGAGTTCCGATTGACCAGTGGTTCCCTGGGCGTGAAGCAGATTCCGCAGAGATTGTTCAGGCGCCTCCTGGAACCTTGCAGGAGGTCAGTCTAGCACCCGAACAGTGGCACCACCTGAGATCATCCGGAATTACTCTCATGCCCATTGACGGGGAGGATGGATTGCAGGTCATATCTCCGGTCGATCCCAAACTTGCCATGAATGATGACGACCTGAGAATTTTACAATATATCGCTCAGCATCTGGTCATTCTCGACCTTACAAACTCTCAGGTTACCGACCAGGGGCTGGCGGTTTTACAAAAATTTCCCAACCTCAAAAAACTAATTCTCGAGGGTTCAGAAAAGATCACTGCCACCGGGGTGCGTAACATTTCCACCATTCCCAGCCTGGAGCTCATTAATTTAATCCGTTTGAAATTGGACGATTCTGTCGTTGATGTTCTTTCTGGAATGGGCAGTCTTCAGCAGGTCTATCTTTATCAGACCGGGTTATCGGCAGAAGCCATCCAAAAACTAAAGGATGCCCGACCGCGCATGTTTGTGAACGCGGGTTAAGACTTTTTCGTCACTATTTTCGATTTACGGTCAGGGAAACAGGATCGGCAAATGATACAACCCAGTCCATGACAGGACCGGGCCGTACAATACTCCCGGCCAAAGTAAATAATTTGCAGATGAAGGTCGTTCCATCTCTCCTTCGGAAAATGTCTTTTTAAATCTTTCTCGGTTTGGACAACATTTTTACCCGAGGTCAACTTCCACCGCTGTGCCAACCGGTGTATATGGGTGTCTACCGGAAAAGCAGGATGGCCAAAAGCCTGAGCCATCACCACAGAGGCAGTCTTGTGACCAACTCCTGGCAATTCCTCCAGACTTTCAAAAGAAGCAGGAACCTCGCCCTGGTACCTATCATTCAGTAGAATAGAAAGGTCCTTGATGGCCTGTGCTTTTCTGGGGGCCAAGCCACAGGGACGGACAATGGCATTGATCTGTTCTACCGATCGTTTTGCCATCTTGCCAGGGCTGTCGGCCAAATCAAAAAGAGCAGGTGTAACTTTGTTTACTCGCTCATCCGTGCATTGTGCAGACAGGAGGACTGCGATCAGCAGGGTGTAGGGATCACGATGGTTCAGGGGGACCGGTGGATGCGGATACAATTGATCAAGGGTTTGATCGATGTATCCGATACGATCCCTCAGGTTCACATGCTTCCAAAAAAGAGGAAAAAATCGACTTATTTCTTGTAGTTGGCGGCTTCTTCTGAGCCAGAGGTAGCAGAACCCTTGGAGTAAGAGTGGGCACCCATCCCGGCAAGTTGACCGTTTTGCACAATTAGATAAGGGTCACGGATAGGGGAACCATCCAGAAAACATTCCAAAATCTCCCGTACTCCCGCGGCATATCTGGCCTGAGCGGATAGGGAAGTGCCGGAGGTGTGAGGTGTCATCCCATGGTGCGGCATGGTCCGCCATACATGGTCATTGGGGGCGGGTTGTGGAAACCAGACATCACCAGCATAGCCACTTAACTGACCGGACTCAACCGCCCGAGCAATTGCCTCCCGGTCGCAAATTTTGCCGCGTGCGGTGTTAACAATGTACGCCCCTTTTCTCATCTTTCCAATCATTTCATCATCAAATAAATGTTCAGTTTCTGGATGTAACGGACAATTGATCGTGACAACATGACAAACCGAAACCAAAGATTCCACACTTTCATGGTGAGTGAGGTTGAGCTCCTTTTCCACTTCCGCAGGCAAACGATGACGGTCAAAATAATGCAGGTGCACATCAAAGGGTTTCATCTTGCGCAAGACATCCAAACCGATTCTGCCAGCGGCAACCGTTCCCACATGCATGCCCTCAACATCATAAGAGCGTTGCACTGCGTCGGCAATGTTCCACCCGCCCTGGTTGACGATGCGGTGCTGGTTGTGATAGTCACGAACCAACGACAGGATCATCATCACGACATGTTCTGCAACCGAGCGGGAATTGCAGTATGTCACCTCGACCACATCGACATTATGGTCCATCGCTGCTTGCAGATCTACATGGTCAGATCCAATCCCCGCGGTGATGGCCATTTTTAGGTTGGGTGCTGATTCAATCCTTTCGCGGGTCAGGTAGTAGGGAAAAAAGGGCTGGGAAATGACCACATCGGCATCCACCAGTTCTAGATCGGCCTGGCACCCCTCTCCGTCTTTATCTGATGTGACCACAAAGGTATGTCCGGCATCCTCCAGAAATTTGCGCAGTCCGAGTTCTCCGGAAACGCAGCCAAGCAATTGACCAGGAGTAAAATCAATTGATTTTGGGGAGGGTAGGCTCATTCCGTCAGGATACTTTTCCAAGTTGGGAAGATCATTCAGGGGGTAACTATCGGGCATGCCTGTTTTCGGATCATCGTAGAGAATGCAGAGTATCTTCATGGTGGGGGGCCTTTCAATTTAATGGGGTTAGGTAGAAAAGATTGTGAATCAAACAACCCTTCCTTGTCACGGATTAAATTTTGCTTCTTTTATAAAGTCTGGAGTTCTTTCTTTTATTTGTGCCAAAATGGCACAAAAGTGTGTCCGCATTAAAATTGGTGGCACGTGGAAAAACGAAGGATTTGGATGAAAAACCTCCATTCTTTGAGGTTTTTCGGGTAATTCAATACGGTATGCTTCCTGCACAATACAGGGTACGATGAATGTAGACCCCGAGAGATTTACCGAGCTTGGCATTTCCGCAATTCAAGAAATGACGGAAGTAGCCAGGCGAAATGGTCAGCAGGAAGTGGAAGTTTGGCACCTTCTTTCCGCATTAGTGAATCAGGAAAATGGAATTGTGCCTGCATTGATGGACGAAATGGGGGTAGGTACGACTCCGGTTCAACTGGCTTTGCAGCGCGAATTTCAAAACCTACCCAAAATTACCGGCAATATAAACACCACCCGTTCCTATGCATCAGCTGCGCTGACGGAAGCGGTAGAAAAAGGGCAGGAAATATCCCGGGAAATGCAAGACGATTATGTCAGCACGGAACATTTACTTCTTGGCTTATCTGCACTTGGTAAGCCGGCAAGCTTTCAACAATTCCTTACAAAATTCAATCTCTCCCCAAAGAAAATAAAAGAAGCAATCTTGCGGGTAAGAGGTGGGCAAAAAGTTACATCCAAGACACCGGAAAATTCATTTCGTGCGTTAAAAAAATATGGGATTGATCTGGTCGAGCAAGCAAAAGCAGGCAAACTCGATCCAGTAATCGGGAGAGATTCGGAAATCCGCCGGGTCATTCGAATTCTTTCGCGCAAGACCAAGAATAACCCTGTACTCATCGGAGAACCTGGAGTGGGCAAGACGGCAATTGTGGAGGGATTAGCCCAAAGAATTGTCCGTGGTGATGTTCCCGAGGGCCTGAAAGACAAAACTATTTTTACTCTGGAAATGGGCTCGCTGCTAGCCGGAGCAAAATTTCGGGGTGAGTTTGAGGAGCGATTAAAAGCAGTGCTCAATGAGGTAAGCAAATCGGATGGCCGGATTGTTTTATTTATTGATGAGATGCACACAATAGTCGGTGCTGGCAAAGCGGAGGGAGCCATTGATGCAGGCAATATGCTTAAACCCATGCTTGCCAGAGGGGAGTTACGTTGTATTGGAGCAACCACCCTCAATGAATATCGCAAGTATGTGGAAAAAGATGCCGCCCTTGAGCGCAGGTTTCAGACCGTATTGGTCGAGCAGCCAAATGTGGAGGATACCATATCCATCCTTCGGGGGTTGCGTGAGCGCTTTGAAATTCATCATGGAGTAAATATACGTGATGAAGCCATGGTACAGGCCGCAGTTCTTTCCGATCGTTATGTATCCGATCGTTTTCTGCCGGACAAAGCGATCGATCTGGTGGACGAGGCTTGTGCTATGATCCGTACAGAGCTCGACAGTATGCCCGCGGAACTGGACGAGATCTGTCGGCGTGTCCTGCAGTTGGAAATTGAAGAAACCGCCCTTAAGCAGGAGAAGGACAAGTCCAGCAAAGACCGCCTCGAAGCCTTACGAAAAGAACTGGGCAATGCCCGGGACAAAATGGAAACAATCAAGCGGCAATGGGAAAATGAGAGAAAAGGAATTGATAATGTACGCGTTTTGCGCGAACAAATTGAATCCACCCGGGCAGAAATGGAGCGTGCTGAGCGTGCTTATGACCTTAGTCTAGTTGCCGAGCTTAAGCATGGCAAGCTACCCAAGTTGGAAGCGGAGTTGGAAGCACTTGAGCAGATGGATCGCAAGGACGATGCCATCCTCAAGGAAGAAGTCACCTCCGAGGAAATTGCTGAGATTGTGGGTCGGTGGACTGGTGTGCCCGTGACTAAACTGATTGAGGGAGAACGGGAAAAACTTCTCCGCTTGCAAAATATTTTGCACCAGCGAGTCATTGGACAAAATGAAGCAGTTAACGCAGTAACTGAGGCAATACTGCGTGCACGGGCGGGGATCAAGGACCCCCAACGTCCCATTGGATCCTTTCTTTTTCTCGGGCCCACGGGCGTGGGAAAGACTGAATTGGCCAAGACTTTGGCGGAAAGTTTATTTGACAGCGAAAACAATGTTGTCCGCATAGATATGTCCGAATACATGGAGAAGCATTCCGTGGCCAGGCTGTTAGGTGCGCCACCTGGCTATGTTGGGTATGAGGAGGGCGGACAATTGACTGAAGCCGTGCGTCGTAAGCCTTATTCCGTCATTCTTTTTGATGAAATTGAAAAGGCACATCCCGATGTCTTCAATGTCTTGCTTCAATTAATGGATGATGGCCGTTTGACTGATTCGCAGGGGCGTACGGTTGATTTTAAAAATGTGGTTGTGATTATGACTTCCAATGTGGGCAGCCGGTATTTGCAGGACAATCTACTAGATGATGAAGTTCCCGAATCTTCGAGGGAAGCAGTTATGGCTGAATTGCGTGATCATTTCCGTCCCGAGTTTTTGAACCGCATCGATGATGTAGTTCTCTTCAAGCCTTTGTCATTGGAAGAAATTACCTCAATTGTGGATCTCCTTGTGGAACGATTGAACCAAAGATTGGCTGACCGAAAAGTGACCATCGAGTTTACTGACGCCGCTAAGAAGTGGATCGGAGAAAAGGGGTATGATCCTACCTATGGAGCCCGTCCGCTCAAGCGGTTTTTACAAAAACAGGTCGAAACCAAGTTGGCTCATGCACTCGTGGCTGGGGATGTGGATGAAGGAGCCACGGTTTCCTTCTCTGTCAAGGATGAGAATTTGATAATGAAAGTAACTTGAGTAAGCTTTGGCCAAGAAAAAAGCGTCAGGTTTACTTAGTATTAAGAGTTTTACTTAAGGATGGGGCATGGAGAAATTTTTAGCCCTTACAAAGGGGTAAATTTTGTGTGTTCAACTGGTTCAAGCAAAAGACCTGACCGCCGTATGAATCACCCTGCGGTTAATCGATATAAAAATCCATGCATAAAGCATGGCACCGACCCAGGTCTCCCAGCTAAGACCTGAGGATAAAAATAGACCATGCTTTAGGGCAAGCGTGGAGAGAATCTGCCGGGTTCCGAAACAAAAAACCAGGGAGAGGGCTAGAATAAGTATAAATCTATGGGTGAATCGGCGGATAAAAATGCCGGAGATTTCTTGGGTGCAAAAACCTAGATGGATCAGGTTTCGGGTAGGCTCAGCGGATTGAACCACAAGCAGGCGGAAACTACTTGCAAAGGTGGCCACGGATAAAAGGGAGACCAAACTGCCCAAGATTGCCAATCCCCAGACCAAAAAGAGCACGGCATTTTGTATCCATTCATTTTGCGGGAATTCACGATTCGTTTCACATCCAATTTTTTTTAAGCCTGCCCAGAATTCTTCGGTTGGCGATTGGCCGAGTTTGACCAGCAACCGCGATGGTCCGCTGGCCGCTGGTCTATTTTCAAGCATCTCCCCGACGGACATTCTTTTAGCGGGGGTAGCTAGAGCAGAGACTTGTATGGGATTGCCTAGCGAGGATAACATTTTTTTGAGCTGTGCTAGCGAGACCGGTGGGCCAGCAATCTCGTCATCTTTCCAGACAAAAAAGTATTCCTGCTCGGCAACCTCTGCAAATCTGGCATTCGCCCATTCGAGAAAGCTTCTGGGTACCAGCACACTGTTGATCCGTTTGCTAAACGCAACAAACCTTCCTTGCATGATTACCGATTTTTTTGCACCGATGAAGATTTCGATGGGCATCAAAGAAGCGGTTTCCATCGAAAGTGCTGGGTATTCGCTACGCGATGGTGCGAGACCGAAATTCCACAAATCGAGATAAAATTTAGGCACCATGATTGGAACAAATGAGGCGTTATCCTCCCATTTCCAGGATGCAGGTTTTTGATCAAGAAAAGAGTCAGGGACAGATTCAAAAAAAAGGTCGGCCCGGGCGGCACTGCCCAGTCCAATTTTTCCTGCAGGCCAAATATTCACCGTTACCGGAAAGTGATTGCGGGTAAAGCCACCTACTTCGAGGACACCTGGAAGCCGGGCAATTTCCTCCACTTCATCTTCGAGGAAAAATTTTTCCTGCTGGGCAAGATTGTGCAGAATGCCTCCGGTCACCTCTTTATTCAAGGTCACATAATTTGCCCCCCTTTTTTCATGTTCTTGCAGACTGCGGTAATCCACCCAGGTTTGCAGGGCAAGTAAGACTAGAACAGATCCTAGTAAACACCCAAGGGAAGCAAGTAAGAGTTCTTTTGCTGGGGACTCCTTGCCCAGGCAACGATCGAGCAATTTGGTTAAATCTTTACTCACAACTGAAGTCGGTGCATGCACTGCAGGGGGCTCTCTTCCTGCAAAGAGGTAAGAATGAGGCCGGCATGATTAAGCATCCTGATCTCTTCGATCAATTGCACGGCAAGTTCAGTATTTGCCGGGTCCAAATGACTAAAGGGCTCGTCGAGCAACAGCCAACGGAAGGGCTTGCACAGAGAACGGATCAGGGCAATTCGCTGGCGTTGACCATGCGAGAGTGTGCTTACCCTCTGCTCGAGCAGAGCGAGGACACCCAAGCGTTCGCACATTTCCTCCACCGGAGGGATAACAGAAGATAGAACGGGTAAAAGGGCAAGATTTTGCCGGGTGCTCAGGTGGGGGAAGAGCCGCATATCCTGAAATAAGATGGATAATTTATGGGAGCGTGCATCCTGCCATGCACCCATGCTTGATTGAGGTGAAAGTTGCTCTCCTAGAACAAGCTCACCGGTAAAGTCTTTGCGCAATCCGTAGATTATGTGCAGAAGGGTTGACTTTCCTTTTCCTGAAGGGGCGTAGACAAGAATGGATTCGCCCTGATTAAAGGTATAATCTTTTCCCCATAGCTCAGAACTAGAAACAACGGAATGAGGAAGGGGTGCAGGAATAATATTTCTTAGCTCAATCTTCACCGCTCAGTCTTAAGAAATTAGCACCGGTTATGGCATCAAACTGATCCTGCCCAACCTGTAAGCAGCTTTTCAATTCTTCGAGAAAGGTATGAAAATCAGGTTTCTTTTGGGTGCGAGGATAGATGCGCAGGGGATAATCTGTGCCCCAAAGAATTTTTTCCGCACCTGTACAATCAATCAATTTTTGATAAATTTCCGGAGAGTAGAGCAGGGGGCATGCGGCCAGATCGAAATAAAAATTATCCGGAATGGAATTCTCCAGGGCATAGAGAGCACCTGCATGGGCGAGAATGATCTTGAGATCGGGCAGTTCGTTGGCCAGCCAAACAAAGTCATCCATAGGGGTGAGAGTTTTCCCTGGATAGTCCCTGCCTGCCGGGTCGGTGACATGAAAATTCACCGGCCAGCTATGTGCACATGCAAATTCCATTACTCCCATCCATTCTTTGTCCTGCATCGAAAAACCTTGCACCCATGGATGTGACTCCCCGATTCCCCGGAATCCATCCTCATGAGCCTGCTTCAAATAATCCTTCAAGGATGGAATGCCCGGCTTGATGGCAAGGAAACTAAAAAAACGACCGGGGTCTTGTTTGATCCAGCGACGATGCCAATCATTGGCTTCCATACAAGTCTGAAAGTTCTCCCAGTACCATCCAAGCAATACACAACGGTCTATTCCTGCGTTGTCCATATCGGCAAGCATTTGATCACGGTCTGCCCAGCCCTGTAAACTGGCTTGGCTGGAGGGAGTGACCATATGCAACCATTTTTGCTCACCGGTCCGGCTGGCAAAAGCGGATGGATTGGCAATTACCTCGTCGGGATATCGGTGAGTATGTGCATCAATGATCATACTTACTATCTATTCCGTGCATTCTCGGGCCTCGGGTAAAGCCCAAAAAAAAGGAAGGAGGACTCAGATTTTTTTTGCTTTTTCGCTGCCGGCAAGTTTGCGGGTCAGCGTGGCCTCGATGAAAGCAGCAAATAAGGGGTGTGCTTTGGTCGGCTTCGATTGAAATTCTGGATGGAACTGAACGGCTACAAACCATGGATGGTCCTTCACTTCGACTATTTCAACCAAGTCGCGCTCGGGATTGACTCCTGCCACCACCAATCCCGCGGCCTCCATCTCATCCCGGTATGCATTGTTGAATTCGAACCGGTGACGATGCCTCTCCGAGACTTCCTCTTTCCCGTAGGCCTGCCGGGAGAAAGTACCTGCTTTGAGCTTACATGGACAGGCTCCCAAGCGCATAGTTGCTCCCTTATCTGAGACCCTCTTTTGATCATCCATGATATGAATAACTGGGTGCTTGGTGCCAGGATCAAACTCCGTGCTGTTTGCCTTTTCTTTTCCCATCACATTGCGGGCGAAGTCAATCACCGCAATTTGCATACCCAGGCATAGTCCGAAGTAGGGAATTTTTTCTTCCCGGGCGTATTTGGAAGCAAGAATCTTACCTTCCGTTCCCCGGTCGCCAAAGCCGCCGGGTACGAGAATGCCATCAAGATTACTTAAATGTTTTTCCGGACCATCACGCTCGATCGCTTCGGCATCCAGATGGACTACTTCGACGCCGGTGTCGTTACGGATCCCTCCATGCACCAGGGATTCATTGACCGATAAATAGGAATCCTGAAGATCGACATATTTTCCAATCATTCCAACTTTTACCCGGTGCTTGGGGTGAATCAAGCGGTGGACCACTTCCTCCCATTCATCCAATTTTGGAGCGGGTGCATCGAGCCCGAGAAAACGGGTGACCAAAGTGTCCAAGCCTTCTTTCTTCAGCATGTGTGGAAGTTCATAGATGGAATGTGCCACATCCATTTCCTCGATGACCGCCTCTTTGGGCACGCTGCAAAAAAGACTGAGTTTTTCCCGAATCTCCTCGGTGATGGGTTGCTCGGTCCGGCAGACCAAAATGTCTGGCTGTATGCCGATTTCCCGAAGTTTGGCCACACTTTGCTGGGTTGGCTTGGTTTTCAATTCACCGGCTGCCCGCAAACTGGGCAGTAAAGTCATGTGGATAAACAAAACGTTTGCCTTGCCCACCTCGCTTGCGAATTGCCGCATGGCTTCGGTAAAGGGCAGCCCCTCGATATCCCCAATGGTTCCACCTATTTCGGTGATCAATACATTAACTCCTTCTCCGGCAGCATAGATCCGGTCCTTGATTTCATTGGTCACATGGGGAATTACCTGAACGGTCTTGCCCAGGTAGTCTCCCCGCCTTTCCTTGCGGATCACGGACTCGTATATTTGCCCGCTGGTTAGGTTGTTAAACCGGCTGAGTTTTCCGGAGGTAAAGCGTTCATAATGCCCAAGGTCGAGATCGGTTTCCGCACCGTCATCCAGCACATAGACCTCACCATGTTGAAAGGGACTCATGGTTCCCGGATCCACATTGAGATAGGGGTCAAACTTTTGGATACGGGTAGTGAGCCCGCGCTGTTCAAGCAATGCTCCGAGGGCACCAGAAGTTAGCCCTTTTCCCAAAGATGAAACCACCCCGCCAGTAATAAAAATATATTTCATTCCTTTTCTTTAAGACAACTCTTACCCATGACGTAGAAGAGAAGGGGCTGGCAACCCTGATTTATTCACTGGCTCGAACCGCGGGGCTTTCACGGGTGCTGGATTTGTGTTTGCACAATAATTAATTTTACTAATTCTAAAATCTAATACCTCTCATCTCCCCCTTTTTTCTCTCGTCATGCATTTGTGTGGTAAGAATATACCTCTATAAAATAGATTAGTCATGCAATCCTCATTGATCAAAAAATATATGATGGCCCTTACTGGGATCGTTCTGGTCGGGTTCGTTTTTGTCCACATGGCTGGCAACCTCCAGGTTCTTCTAGGTCAGGAAGCAATCAATGCCTATGCTCATGCCTTGCAATCCTTACCAGCCCCTATTCTTTGGGGTTCTCGTTTGTTTCTACTTGTCTGTGTGGTGGTTCACGCGGTTACGGCCTATCAATTAATCAAGGAAAACCGGGCGGCCCGTCCACGATCCAATGAAATCGAGGTTACCAAGCGTGCAGGCTGGTCTTCCTTGCGTATGGGGCTTACCGGTTCGCTCATGCTTGCTTTTATCGTGTTTCACCTGCTTCACTTTACCATTCGTTCAGTCTTTCCAGAATACAACGATTTAAAAACCACGGTTGGTTCGCCGGATGGTTCCGAAATCCATGATGTCTACACCATGATTCTGGCCGGCTTCCGTATCGATGCGATCTCCCTGTTTTATGTCCTGTGCATGTTTTTACTTTGCCGTCACCTGGCTCATGGGGTGTCCAGCATGTTTCAGACACTGGGTCTTCGTTCGGAGAGCTGGCGTACAAAACTCGATCTGGTCGCATCTGTTTACGGCTGGGTCATATTTGCCGGTTTTTCAATTATTCCCGTGCTTGTGATCGCCCAAAAATACGGGCTGCTCAGTTGTCTCGAGAGCTCTTGTGGCTCTTCCTGCTCTGCTAACCTGTAAACCTTGTTGCCCCATGAATCTCGATTCCAAAATCCCTGAAGGTCCCCTCTCTGATAAGTGGGAAAATCATCGCTTCTCTTCCAAGCTGGTCAACCCGGCAAATAAGCGAAAGTTCAACATTATTGTGGTGGGATCCGGCTTGGCAGGCGGCTCCGCCGCCGCCACCCTGGGTGAACTCGGATACAATGTGGATTGTTTTTGTTACCAGGATACTCCCCGCCGGGCACACTCCATTGCAGCACAGGGAGGAATCAACGGCGCCAAAAATTACCAAAACGATGGAGATAGTGTACATCGTCTATTTTATGACACGATCAAAGGGGGAGATTTTCGTTCCCGCGAGGCCAATGTTCACCGGCTCGCACAAAACAGTGTAAACATAATTGACCAGTGCGTGGCTCAGGGGGTTCCTTTTGCCCGTGAATATGGTGGTTTGCTGGCCAATCGTTCCTTTGGCGGAGCTCAAGTGAGCCGTACCTTTTATGCCCGTGGCCAGACGGGTCAGCAATTGCTCCTCGGTGCATACAGTGCCCTGAGCCGTCAGATTGCATCCGGTCAGGTAAAGATGCATGTGAGGCAGGAAATGCTCGATCTTATCGTGGTGGATGGTCATGCCAAGGGCATCATTACCCGCAACCTTGCCACTGGTGAGCTTAAGGTATGGACTGCCGACGCAGTCCTTCTCTGCACAGGTGGCTATGGAAATGTTTATTATCTCTCCACCAATGCCATCGGTTGTAATGTAACCGCCACATTCCGGGCGTACCGCCGGGGGGCAGGTTTTGCGAATCCTTGCTTTACCCAGATTCACCCTACCTGCATCCCTGTATCCGGCGATCACCAGTCAAAGCTCACCCTGATGTCCGAATCGCTCCGTAACGACGGCCGAGTATGGGTCCCCAAAAAGGTGGAGGATTGCGGCAAGGCACCATCTGAAATTCCTGAAGACGCGAGGGATTATTATCTGGAACGCAAATACCCGAGCTTTGGCAATCTTGCCCCGCGGGATATTTCCAGCCGTTCGGCCAAAGAAGCCTGTGATGAGGGTCGCGGAGTTGGTCCAGGGGGCCGTGGGGTCTACCTTGACTTTGGTGATTCTATCAATCGCCTCGGGGAAAATGTCATACGCGAGCGTTACGGCAACCTCTTCGAGATGTACGAGCGCATAACTGGTGAAAATGCCTATCAGCGCCCCATGCGTATTTATCCGGCCATTCACTACACCATGGGCGGGCTCTGGGTGGATTATAATTTGATGAGCACCATCCCAGGATGTTTTGTGCTGGGGGAGGCAAACTTTTCCGATCACGGGGCGAACCGCCTGGGAGCGAGTGCATTGATGCAGGGACTGAGTGATGGCTATTTTGTAATTCCCTACACCATTGGAAACTATTTGACCACTATCAGTCCGGGCGGAATTGATCCCGATGGACCAGCCGCCCGTGAAACCCTCGAATCGGTCAAGCAAAGGGTGGGCCAGTTAGTCTCTGCTAAGGGGAAACGCTCTTCCCGGTCTTACCACAAAGAATTGGGTCAGATCATGTGGGAATATGCGGGCATGGCCAGAAATGAACCAGGCCTGAAAAAAGCCATCGGGCAGATTCAGGACCTTCGTGACGATTTTAACAAGAATCTGCTCGTTACCGGATCGGGAGAGGAATTGAATATGGAATTGGAAAGGTCCGGCCGGGTGCGTGACTTTTTAGATTTTGGAGAACTGCTCTGCCGGGATGCGCTTGACCGCAATGAATCATGTGGTGGGCACTTCCGGGAGGAATTTCAGACGGAGGATGGCGAGGCTACCCGTAACGATGAGGAATTTTCCCATGCCGCGGTCTGGGAATTCAAGGGGGATGGGGAAGTTCCTGCCCGCCATGCGGAAGATTTAAAATTCGAAGAAGTCAAACTTGCAGTTCGCAGTTACAAATAAGGAAAGATTCCCATGAAATTATTTCTTAAGGTATGGAAACAAGACGGTCCATCAGACGATGGCCGGTTCGAATCTCATGTGCTTGATGGAGTGTCTGAAGACTCTTCCTTTCTCGAAATGCTCGATCAATTGAATGAGCAACTCCTGGATGAAGGCAAAGAGCCGGTCGCTTTTGATCACGATTGCCGTGAGGGAATCTGTGGTACCTGCTCACTCAATATCAATGGATTTGCCCATGGTCCCGAAAATTCCACCACCACCTGCCAACTTCACATGCGCAAATTTGAGGATGGGGATACTATCACCATCGAGCCATTCCGGGCCAAAGCTTTTCCCGTGGTCAAAGATTTGGTGGTCGACCGTTCTGCATTTGACAAGATCATACAAGCGGGCGGTTTTATCACCGTGCGCACGGGCAGTGCACCTGATGGCAATGCTTTGCCGGTGCCCAAAGAAGATGCGGATTTGGCCATGGATGCGGCCCAGTGCATTGGTTGCGGTGCCTGTGTGGCTTCCTGTAAAAATGCATCGGCCATGCTTTTTACTTCTGCAAAAGCGGGTCATTTAAACCTTCTTCCGCAGGGACAGGCAGAAAAAGATACCCGGGTGCTTAATATGGTTGCGGCCATGGACGAAGCAGGCTTTGGGAACTGCCGGAACTACGGCGAGTGTTCGGCGGCATGCCCCAAAGACATTTCCTTGGATTACATTGCCAAGCTTAACCGCGACTACGCCAAGGCGAAGATCAAAAAGGTATTTTCTTAATCTATTGAATTGGTGGACCGCCGGTCCTGCCGGTCCTGCAAATAGGGATTGCCCGAATTCCCCTCCTTTGGGATGATAGATGCACTATGGCAGACAATGGCAAGCAGGTTACTTGGGGCGGCCGGTTTCAGGACGGACCGGACGGACTGATGCTTGCATTTGGTGAATCAGTTTCTTTTGATCAACGGCTTGCTCCTTACGATTTGCAGGGCAGTCTGGGGCATGCTTCCATGCTTCATGCGGTAGGTATTATCGACAAGGAAGAATTTGCAGAGATCGAACAGGGCCTGAAAGAACTGGCCGAGGAAGTAAAATCGGGCACCTTTCAATGGAAGACAGAACTGGAAGATGTCCATATGAATTTGGAACAAGCCTTACGGACAAAGACTAAGGCGGCGGACAAATTGCACACTGGACGGAGCCGGAATGATCAGGTTTCCACAGATGTGAGGTTGTTTTTTAAAGATGCATGTTCCCAACTGCGGGAAGGAATTGAGCGGGCAATGACCGCCCTTTTATCCTTGGCAAAAAAACATGCCACTACTCCGATCCCGGGGTATACCCATTTACAGCGTGCACAACCAGTCACTGTTGGCCACCATCTGCTTGCGTATGTGGAAATGCTCGGTCGTGATCATGAACGTTTTTCCAATGTGGCCAACCATGCCAATGTCTGTCCGCTCGGCTCGGGTGCGATTGCAGGTTCGACCCTGCCACTCGATCGTGCCCTGGTTGCCAAAGCCCTTGGATTTGTTGACGAATCCGGTCAGCCAAGGCTTACCCCCAATGGAATGGATGCGGTGGCAGACCGTGATTTGTTTGTAGAATTTGCATCCGCTTGTTCGCTCTGTTCGCTCCATCTTTCCCGGCTGGCCGAAGATATCATTCTGTGGAACTCCTCGGAATTTGGATACCTCAGGCTGCCGGATGCCTTTACCACTGGTTCTTCCCTGATGCCCCAAAAGAAAAACCCGGACTGTTTTGAATTGATCCGGGGTAAGACAGGCCGGGTAATTGGTAACCTTACCAATTTATTGGTCACGATCAAGGGGTTGCCCCTGACCTACAACCGCGACTTGCAGGAGGATAAACCCCCGGTCTTTGACAGTTTCGACCAGCTTGGGATTTGTCTGGCCGTTACTGCAGGGGCACTGGATCGGGCAGAAATCAATGAAGAGAATTGTCATACGGCCGCGTCTGATCCTTTGCTCCTTGCCACTGATCTGGCAGATTACTTGGTGGAGCAGGGCGTGCCCTTCCGGCAAGCCCATCATCTGGTGGGTTCTCTGGTTGCCCGTTCGGAAGAACTCAATCTTCCCCTGCCCGGACTGAGCGATGAGGATGCCCAATCGATCTTTCCAGAGATAGGAAATGACTGGAGGGAGGTCTTTGACTTGTCCCGTGCCTTTGCCAAGCGGGAAAAGCCTGGAATGCCCGGTCCTCAGCAAGTGGCCGGACGGATCAAGTTCTGGGAGGGGATTCTGCAGTCTTGAAACCTCGGGACTCCTGGATCCCGGGAGTCTGTCTTCTCGGGCTATTCCTTTTCGGATCATTGCTGGGGGCGAGAACATGGACTACCCTAGATGGAGACCAGACGGAGGGCGAATTGCTCAGCGTGAAAGAGGAAAAAGTCACCCTGCTGATTGCGGGCAGGGAATATATTTTTCCGGTCTCCCGCTTTTCCGCCATGGACCGTGAATATTTGGCAATGTGGAAAAAAGAAGAGAGGTGTGGAGTATGCCGCAAGACCATTGGTTCTGAAAAAATGCAGGCGGGGGAACATGTCTTTCATCCCGCCTGTTTTTTCTGCCTAGTATGTGAGCGCCCTTTTCTTGACCAACAACCAATCCGTCGTGATGAGTGGGGTGGGATGGTGCATACCGAGCATTTCCGTCAGGCCAGAACTTGCGGGTCCTGTGGCCGATTATTCTCTGCGAATAGATCCAAGCCCGAACAAAACTTTCCCGACGGACGATTCAGTTGTTTAAGCTGTCTGGGCGAAGCGGTCACGGATCGGGTGACCCTTGATGCGGTAGCCAACCGGGTTAGGCGGGGGATGTCCGAACTTGGGCTGCCATCCCCCTCCGGTTCCCTGACCATGCAACTGGTCAATCAGGACAAATTAAACCGAGAGGTCGAACGGGTGCATGGTCGGGGGAGCGTGCGTGGACTAACCCTGACCACTTTTCGTACCATCCGGGGAGGGTCCAATGCAGGAACCACTTTTTCTCATGAAGTCTGGGTGCTTGCGGGATTGCCGGTGGTTGAGTGTGTGTCTATCCTCGCCCATGAGTTTGGCCATGTATGGCTGAATGAGAACTTTATTGATATGTCCCCCCCTGCGGTTGAAGGATTTTGCAACTTATTATCGATGCATCTCTTGCACAAGGAGACCAGCAAGTTGGCCGATATCTTGCGGGATAATTTGGCCATGAGTGACGACCCGGTGTATGGTCGTGGGTTTCGTGCAATGAATCAAAAAGTGCAAAAGCTGGGTTGGGCGGGATTGGTCCGAGATCTTTCATCCCGCCAGGTACCCTTGGACCAGCGAAAACGATAAAGTTTGGCCTTCTCTACGACCTCAATTAATCCAGAGCATGTAATAAGGCGTGCTGCACCTTGGTGGCGGGCAGGGGATGATCAAGTGCCTCGATGGAATGACCCAGAATAAGGGGCCAGTCCAGCGTGTCTGGGGGACGAATCCCATGAGTCCCCTTGACTAGGGATGGATCGAGTGGAATCAGGTCCATAAACATGCGGAATCCCAGTTTTTTTGCCAATAATTTGCCCGCCGCTTTAAGGCGGGGCAGGGGAATGGAAGGATCGATAAACAGTTCCGCCGGGTCATAACCGTATTTGCGGTGCACATCCACACACCGGGCAAAGTCCGGAGCCAGTGAATCATCCAGCCAGTGGTAATAGGCAAACCAGGCATCCTCTTCTGCGAGCAGGACGAGATCTCCCGCCCGTTCGTGGTCCAGTCCATATGTGGCCCGTTCTTTTCCGCACAGTACCTGGGCCACGCCATCTAGGTTTTCCATCACCCTTTGCACTTGTCTGTCGAGGGTATCATCTTTGCGGTTGAGATAAACATGGGCGACCTGATGATCGGTCAGGGCAAACGCATCCGAACCACCACAGTCGAGATATTCGAGGCCCAGTTCCTTTTTTATATTCAACCAACCCTTTTGGCGCAGGGCACGGTTTGGATAAATTACCCGTTTGGCCGGGGTCAGTCCGTATTCGGAAAGGATGACCACCCGGACCTTGCGGGACTGATAAAAGGCAAGCAGATCTCCAACCAATGTGTCCAGTTCCATCACCGCCTTTTGGGCCTGGGGCGAGTCGGGCCCGTGGCGTTGGAGTTCGTAATCGAGGTGGGGTAGATAGACAAGGGAAAGATCCGGGGCCTCTTTTTCCTCCATCCACTTGGCGGAGTCCGCAATCCATTTGCTGGAGGGCAGACCTGCCCGGGGGCCCCAAAAGGAGGGAAAAGGAAAGTCGCCGAGCTCGTTTTTGATTTGGTCGCGAATGGGCAGAGGGTGGGCATGCACATCGAAAGTTTTCAGTCCATCCGAGCGGTAAAGCGGGCGGGGTGTGATGGAAAAATTGGCACTGCTGTACATATTAAACCACCAGAACAGATTAGCTGTGCGGAAATTTGACCGCTCTTTCCGTATGATTTCCCAGATTTTTTCTCCTTCCACCAAACGGTTGGACTGTTTCCAAAAATGATGCTCATTCAGGGTGCGGTCATACCATCCATTCCCCACGATTCCATGTTCAGAGGGGCTTTTGCCGGTCAAATAAGTGGCCTGGGCAGAACAAGTGACGGCAGGACATGTTGGTTCGATCACCTGTGCCTTGCCCCCGTGCTGATTGATAAAATTTTGTAATGAAGGCGTGTTTGCTCCCAATGTCCGGCTGCACAACCCAACCAAGTTTAGGACTGCGAGGCGGGGGCCCTTTTGCGAACCCGTCATTCTTATATACTAGGCCCCGGTATGAGCGAGTGAACGGGTACGCAAATCATCAATTGCAAGAAGTACTTGTTCATCATCCATCTGGTGAACTTCCACGCCTTGTCCCAGTGCCTGGATCAGGGTGATGGTAAGTTTTCCCCCAAGATGTTCACGAAATTCTTCCAGCCCCTCGAGAATGGTCGAACCGCCTACATTGTTTTTGGTGTGAAGCAAGGGATGATAAATCTCAAATCCCAATGCCTGGAGCAGGTTTAGTACCCGGTCGGCAGCTTGTTGTTTGAGTAGGCCAATGCGGGAACAATAGATTACATCTGCCGCCAGCCCAATGGCGACCGCGTCTCCATGACCGACGCGAAAGTCAGACATCGGTTCAAGCTTATGAGCGATCCAGTGTCCAAAATCAAGCGGCCTGGCAGAGCCCCGCTCGAATGGATCGCCCGATCCTGCAATATGATCGAGATGAAGAGCGGCACTGCGGCGGATCAGTTGTTCCATGGCTGGAGGTTCGAACTGGGCAAGCCTGCCTGCACGCTCCTCAATCCATTCAAAAAAAGCACGGTCGCGAATCAGGGCGACCTTGATCGCTTCCACATAGCCCGCCCGTTTTTGGCTGACCGGGAGGGTGCGCAGAAATGAAAAATCATTGATTACCGCATCAGGCACGGCAAAGGTTCCCACCCAGTTTTTTTTGCCAAAAAAATTGATCCCGTTCTTTACCCCCACTCCGCCGTCTGCCTGACTCAGTGTAGTGGTGGGCAGTCGGACAAGTCGCACCCCGCGGTGGGCAGTGGATGCGGCAAAACCGACCAAGTCGATGGCAGCCCCTCCACCCACCACGATAATGTAAGAGTGGCGGCACATACCGTACTGGTTGAGATCCGACCAGATTGTTTCCACCAGTCCCCAGTCATTCTTTGCCTCCTCTCCGCCACGCACGAAACGGGGCGGGCAGACGAGGTTTAGGGAAGTGGCATATTTTCGGAAGTATTCTTGGACCAACCCGGGCAAGTTCGGGTTCCCGTCAAGGATCCCCTCGTCCAAGTAGACCAGGGCCTTGGTCCTTTTGCCGGTCTGTTCATTTTTGAGTAAATCAGACAGAGTGGAATTGTCCGGCCCGAAAGCATCCCGGGTAAAAAAGACTTCATGAGCGAAGTCCAACCGGACATTCCGGCGTATGGAGGAGTAAGTACTGGGCATGATTCAATCTTACAGACTAGATAAGCCCTAGGTTGCCGCAAACTTCTTTTGTAAAATATGAGCAATTGCTCCGAGGAGGACGCATGGTCCAACCAGTAGGGGAGCATGGAAGGAAAGGGCGGTGGCATCGACTGCACAGATGCCTGCAAGCAGTCTGGACACCCCTTGCCCAATGGAGCCTTCCTGTCCTTCCCGCATTTTCAGAATGGCAAAAAAAGCAATCCCTCCAGCGAGAAGCCCGACCAGATTCACTAAAAAGGTACGGATTGGATCAAGGTTGTTCCAGAGCACCAGATAAGCCAGGGAAAGGAGAGGAGCGATGAATAAGAGAACAATGGGAATACGGTCGAATAGTCTGTCCGCTTTGTCCTTTTGTTCCGATGATTTGGTTTCACTCCGGGCATACCAGGAGATACCAACCACATACGCTCCTATTGCAACTGCCCACACATAGAGCAGGGGAGCTGGGCTCATCCCGCCGGCCGCAGTCCCCGCGGTGATCCATAACAGGCTTCTGCACCCTCCCATCAGCAAAATCCCCCAAACCGTCTTCTTGTGAACCAAGTCATAGGCAAGAATGCAAAGCAGCAGTCCAAGCATCCATTTCCATGAACATCCTGCACCGGCAACCAGCGACCATCCACCCAGTCCAAGTTGCAAGACCCCCAGTGCCCATGCCTGTACGGGAGACAGATCGCCCTGGGGGATGGGCCGTTCCGGCCGGTTGTCCCGGTCAAATTGATGATCGCACGCATCGTTCAAAAAACATCCACCAGCATAGACCAGGCTTGCCCCCAATACCAACCATGCCAGGGCGATTGGGTCGAAAAAGCCCATATCTGTCCAGTCGGGCATCCAGCGAAGGGATGGACCTGCTCCGGCATTGATGGCCCAAGCCGCGATTACATTAGTCCAGACAGTGGGCAAGTTGGCCCCCCGGGCCATGCTCATCCAGGCAGAAAAAGAAAGGTTCATTTTCCCAGTCCCCGCTCCTCCAGGGCTTCCAGTGTCCAGCGGTATTCTTTTGTTACCTGCTCGACCACTTCGTCCGATCTTAGTTCCTCGGGCAATACTTCCCAGGTGTAGGTTTCCATTTCCAGATGGTGACAGGATTGTGGATTTTCCTGTAACCAGTCCAGGGTCTTGAGCACATGTTCCCGGGTGTCACCAAGTCCGCCACCGGGAGATGCATGCAGGGGAACATGGAAGTGTACCCGCCATTCATCGGTATCCATACTTCCTGGCTTTGCCTGGTTCAGGGCGAGGTCTAGGTCTTTGATCCGTTCCCTGATCTGTCCCTCCTTGGATGTAATCACCTGATGGAGGTACACTCCCTCGACATAGTTTTGCAGGGTCTGAAGGTTCTCTTGGGTGGGCTGGGCACGCAGGGCTGAGCTCAAATGCAGTTTGCTCAGCCGGATACCGGCATTCTTTAATGCATTCAATCCCCGATGGGCATCCTCATATTCGATAGCGAGGTGGCAACAGTCATAATTTACCCCAATTCTTCGCCTGACCAATTCGGCATCCTCCGCCCGGTCTAATAATTTTGTGAAAAAAGCAATGGTTTCCTCGGTGGTTTCAAACCAACCGAGCGGTTCGGGTTCCAATCCGAGGTGGAGGTCCAGTCCTTTTTCCAGTGATAACTTTTCTATCTCATCTGCACATTTAAGTAAATGCATGTAGGCGATGCCCGGAAGTTCTCCGGCAGGATGAAATTCTTTAAAGGAGGCGGGCAGGGTGCTCACACTTCCCTCACCCCCAGGGGGGAGCAAAGAACAAAGGAGATGGAATAAGCTCAGTGTGTAGGACAGTCGTTCCGGGTCGGTCCAGTCCGGGCGGTACACATCCTCTTTTACCCGTTGGCCATGAAAATTGCCATGAGGAAATCCATTGATGGTAAAGATGTATGCATTTTGTTCATGCAGCCAGGTCTTGAAAGTTTTCAAAGTATCGGGCTGGGAGAGTTCCCCAGCAGCATCCGCTCCCAGTCGTAATCCGATCGCATAGGGTTGGTCCGGAGAGACCAAGTTTCTTACCTCCATTACATATCGTTCTAGGGAGGAAAAGGTCTCCGTCCAATCATTTCCCCGGTGGACATTGGTACAATAAGCTAGGTGGTGTCCCTGCGATAATTTCATTTCCGGGTAGGTTCCTCCATGGCGGTGTATTATTCGGATGTATCGGACCCGTTGCCGGAAGACAAGGATACTCCGTCCTAACTAAAAGAAAAGCGGGCGACCCAGCCCAGGTCGCCCGCAACTTTGTGTTTCACCTAGTAAACTAGGATTTTTGCCCTATGAATAACAGTTTTGCATAAGCTGTGCCAATTTTCAAATTGGCCAAGAAAAGATCGAAAATGATCACCCAGTATCCACAAATCGCACGAGTTGATTGATTTTTGCACATCGGTAGACAAAATAGGAATTGTCTACCGCTTCTCTCCCATGACTAACGATCCCATGAACACGGAACCTATTTGGAAATCCTGGTTTGCCCGGCACGGAGCAAAATTGTTGCTCTTTGCCCGTCAGCAGTCCCGCCGTCCGGACGAGGCCGAAGATTTACTCCAGGAAGCTTTTGTTCGTATCTGGCGTCTGTATGGTCATACGGGCGAGGTTTCCCCCGGCCTGGTTTACCGGGCAATCCGTAGGCTTGCGATTGACTGGGCCCGTAGCATTGACCGCAGAAAGGTCCGTGAAGACAAGGTTGCTTTGGATTCACCCTTATCTTTTTCTTTTGAACGCACCCTGGAACAGGATGAGCGCAAACGGGCACTCCTGCGGGCAGTCGAGCGGTTGTCCGATCAGCAAAAAGAAGTAGTTACACTCAAGATCTGGGGGGAGCTCACCTTTGATGAAATTGCCCGCACCCTAGATGAGTCTATCAACACGGTGGCTTCCCGATACCGCTATGCCTTGGAAAAGCTCAAGGACTGGGTGCCGGAAGAGATGGATGGCAGAAAGGAGGATTCTTCCGCCCAATCATGAACGAGTTTGAAAAACTTGAAGCCGAATTAAAAGAACTTCGCCCGCTTGCACCGGGTGAGAAATTTACCTCCCGCCTGGAAAAAGCCCTGGGCGATGCCGGCAATGTGGCCATGTGTTGTCTGCCGGAAGGTGAGGATGGCAAGGCCCGGGTGGAAGCATCTTTCCGGGAATCTAGCAAATTGGTCTCCTTTTCCCGTCTGGTTCCGTGGGTCGGACTGGCAGGGCTTGGTCTGGCCGCGGTCTGGGCCATGATTTTTTATCTTTCCAGCTCACTTGTGCCTGATGGACCGGAAGATCGTGTAGTGACCGATCTTCCCATGGTTGCTCAACAACCCGTATCCGCACCTATTCTTTTTTCTAATGAAGACCCTGACAGTCCCTTGCATGGATTGTCCCTCGAACAACTTCAGGATGTATCTGTGATGCCGGTGAGTGGCTGGTTGGACCCCCAGATCAATGAACGATTTTTACGGGTGGTGGATGAGGGAATTTTTGACCGACCTGGCCGATTGCCTGCCCGTCGGGTTCGTCATTATTTTATGGATGAGACCCTCTGGAGTCATCCCGCGTCCGATACCCGTATTCTTTCCACCACTCCCCGGGAGGAAGTCATTTTTATCGAGCTGGAAACCTATTGAGCCTATGAACCAGTCCTGGATCCATGGAATTGTGCTAGGAACATCCTTTCTTGTTGGTCAATTGCTCTTTGCCCAGTCAGATATCGATCATTCCTACCTTGGGGTTCATACTTCCCGGCTGGAAGAGGGGGTCAGTCACCAGCTCGGATTGCCCAAGGGTCTGCATTTGCAGGTGGAACGGGTTGCTCCGGGGAGCCCTGCTGAAAATGCCGGAGTGAAGCTCTATGATGTCCTGCTGAAAATGGATGACCAAATCCTGATCAATCCCGAACAATTAAAAACCCTCGTGCGCATGCGCAACCCAGGCGAGCGTGTATCCCTCTCGATCTTGCGCCAGTCCAAACCCATTTCCCTGACGGTCGAACTGGTGGAGGCTCCGGAAACTGCCCGTGATTCTTATGATCATCAGTGGATGGACGATCGCGACCCTTTTGACTTTGATCATCTGCTGGGCCCCAATAACCGGTTTAAGGATTTTTTCCGTCGTCACTCTTTTGATTTTCCAGACATTCGGAATTTCCACCGTCGTCCCTTCTTTTCTGATCCCCGGTTGGACTCTTCCGTCCCGGAACCTTCTGGTGGTGGAACATTGGACGATCCCTTGCACGGTAATCCTGCTGACGATGCTGATGTGCAGAGCTATTCCTACTCTTCCTCCACCCAGCAAATTACCGTGAGTGATGAGCACGGTATTATGCAATGGACGGAAAAGGACGGTCTTCGGTTTCTCCGGGCGACCGATCTTGATGGCCGGGTACTTTTTGA
>JAYNJW010000012.1:0-46354 GCA_038110535.1 Opitutia bacterium
GAACCCAGATCTTCGGTTCCGGAGACCAATGTTCTATCCATTGAACTACAGGAGCGTATTTCTCTTTCTAAATAAACTTGATTAAGCCTTTTATAAAGGGTCAAATTCAATCGTTTTCTTCAAGATTTTCAATTCCAGAGTTGACATTAGCTCTTCTTATTGAGATTGAGTCTCAGTATCAATTGAGATTCAGTCTCATTAATTACCTGACAACTGATGAAAGCCTACCTGAAACCGACTCATATCTTTGCCCTTGCTGCTCTATTCTGGGCAAATACAACACTCGCAAAAGAAGACACAGAGGATGCGGACTATCTGTCTCCGTTTAATGTAATTGGGAACAAGGAGGATATTCCCGAACTAGAGGGAACGGGTTCGGTTCTGGCGACAGCCGACCTCAAGCCTTTTTTTCATACTGATGTGAACGAAATTTTAAGAGAAGTTCCAGGAGTTTACTTACGGGGCGAAGAGGGGTATGGTCTATTTCCCAATATCAGCCTTCGGGGCGTCGACTCACTGCGTTCGGCCAAGGTTACGATTTTGGAAGATGGTATCCCATCTTCGCCATCACCCTTTTCTGACCCAGCTGCCTATTATTCACCCACTGCCGGCAGAATGTCTGGCTTTGAAATTCTCAAGGGGTCTAGCCAAATGAAATACGGGCCCAACACCACCGGTGGAATAATCAACTATCTTTCCACTCCAATTCCTCTTAAACAAAAATCTCATTTTCGGGCTTCCTATGGTGAAAATAATGAAAGAATTGCTCATGCCTATTCCGGTGGTAAAACCGAATTAGGGCCAGGCAGATTGGGTTATTTGCTTGAAGTGTTTGATCATCGAACTGACGGTTTCAAATCAATCAATTCCTTGGGTAATGCCGTAGGAGGGAAAGCACCCGTTTCCAAAAATGACATCACCCTTAAGCTTGGGTATGAATTTGGAAAGGGTGACTACCTCGAATTTAAAGCGGGCAGAACTAGCCTAGATGCCGATGTTAGTTACATTGGCCTCAGTCAGGAAGATTTTGCCGCCAATCCTTACCAGCGTTACCACAACACCAAGCTTGATAATATGGACTCCGAGCAAACCCGATACTATTTGCGTTATCTCAAAGAAATCGATGAGGAAACAACCTTTAAAACTACCATATTTCACAATGAATTTGATCGGGATTGGTACAAGATTGGAAAGGTTGGTGTGGAAAATAACTCCACTAACTCGATCGAGTGGAAATCAATTGGCAAAGGTGCTTTTGCCAGCTCGAATCATGTGAACATGCTGCGAGGTTTCGGGGATATGAATGATACAAACTCGTACAGTGGTCAGGGCCAAGTAAACTACAAACATAACGACCGAAACTATAAAAATACTGGCATTCAGGCATCTATCTCTAAAGAGTGGGAGAACCATACCTTTGAGTTGGGTGGAAGATATACCAAGGATCACTACACCTACAAGGATTACACCGAAGATATATACAATGTATCCAATGCCGGCGATGGTACGGCTTCCCTGTCCTATGATTCTTCAACTTCAACCTCTATGAATAATAAGCACAGGATTTCCAAAGCGTGGGAAACTTACCTTACGGACGAAATTTCATTGGACCGCTTCACCTTGAGCCCTGGTATTCGCTACACTTCGGTCGAATATGAATACAAGGATGCCAAAAGATCCGTCAACGATGTATTGGCTGGGGTAGGGGGAACCTATGACTTAGGGGAACATTTAATGTTTGCCGGGGTCCATCAGGGCCATGCCTTACCTGGCTACAGTGCGGCCACAAGTAACTTGGAGGAAGAGAAATCACTTGGCTTCGAAATTGGATCGAGGGGATCTCTTGCATCTGTAAATTACGAATTGGCCTACTTTAACACCAAGATCAAGGATATGATCGCCGTGCCTTCTCTTGCCAGCGGTCTGGGGGATGAGGCCAGAAATATCGGTGAGGCAACCATCGATGGGATTGAGCTCTTGCTCTCAAAAGATTTGATTTCCGGGGGATCGTTTTCGATGCCGTTTTCCCTTGCTACTACTTTTACCAATGCGAAGTTTGATACTTCGACAGGTACAGATTCTGGAGATCGATACACGGGAGGTTTGAAAGGCAATAAAATTCCCTTTGTTCCTGAGATTCAATACAACGCAAGATTAGGCATCGTTTTTGAGCCTTGGAGCTCCTATCTTAATTATCACTGGCAGGATAATGTCTATGTCGATGCGGCAAACAGTTCCCAAATCAATGATTATGGCACCTTGGACTGGTCAGCGTTCTTTGACCTCAAACCCGGTGTAACTCTTTTTGCCAAAGTTACCAACCTAACAGATGAAAAATATGCCACCAGTGATATGCCCGATGGCTTCCGCCCTGGTGCTCCCAGGGTTGCAAGCCTTGGCATGGAATTTAATTTCTAGAATCATTGCACCTTAAAGATTGGCCAATACAAGCGACTTTGAAAAAGAGTCTTCATTGACACACCGATGGCTCGTGCTATTTTAATTGGATTATTTGCTCGGTAGCTCAGTGGCAGAGCAGGTGGCTGTTAACCACTTGGTCGCTGGTTCGAATCCAGCCCGAGCAGCCAGTTTTTGGGTAAATTATTTGGTATCCAATTCTGGCCAGCGATCCAATTTTCTATGCAAGGTTCTCCGGCTAATGCCCATTAATTCTGCTGCTTTTGTACGATTACCACGAGCCTCCAACAATGCATTACGGAGTAATCTCTTTTCGTTCTCCTCCATGGAGAGAGTAGCTTTTATTTCAGACTCTTCAGCACCAATCGAAGATCGCAATGAAGTAAACCTAGGATCAAGATCATAGGGTGTTATTTCTTTTCCCCTTTTAAGAACAACCAAGTTTTCACAAAAGTTACGAAGCTCACGGATATTTCCCGGCCAAGCATAATTTTGTAATATAGTATAGGTTTCAGGAGATAATGTTGGAGGATCAAAACCATTTTCCGAAGAATAATCAGAAAGGAAATGATTGAGTAGTAAAGAAAGATCGTCTCCTCGCTGACGGAGTGGAGGTAATTCGATCGTTATAACATTTAACCGATAATAAAGGTCTTCCCTGAAGTCTCCTTGTTGAACCATCTTTTGGAGATATCGGTTGGTGGCACAAACTAAACGAACATCAAGTTCTATTGTCTTAGAACTACCTAAACGCTCAATTGATTTAGTTTCTAAAAACCGGAGAAGTTTAACTTGGGTCGAAGGGTCAATCTCGCCAATTTCATCAAGAAAAAGAGTTCCTCCATTGGCAGACTCAAACCTACCAATTCTTTTTTCAGTAGCTCCTGTAAAGGCACCTTTTTCGTGACCAAACAATTCACTTTCTAATAAATTAGATGGCAAAGCTGCACAATGAACAGGGATAAAGGGTGATCTCGATCGATCGCTATTTTGGTGAATTGACTGTGCAAATAACTCCTTGCCTGTGCCAGTTTCACCAGTAAGTAAAACGGTGGCCTTGGAAGGACCAACTAATCTGACTTTTTCCAGTACACTCTCCAAAGCAGCCGATTTACCCATGATACTATCAAAGTTGAAATGCTTATCGAGCCTTTGGTGAAGATGCCGGTTTTCTTGTTCTAGTTTTCGTTGTTTAAGCCCTCGCTTGATCAAAAATTCGAGTTGGTCCAGATTTACTGGCTTGGGTAAAAAGTCAAATGCACCGCGTTTCATGGCTTCTACGGCAACCCCTACTTCGCCGTACGCAGTCATCATGATGCAAAGTGGATTGCTCGGATGTCGAATTGCATGATCAATTACATGCATGCCAGATTCGCCAGGCATTCGTAAATCAGTCAAGACAACTTGAAACGCTTCCTGATCTAAAGCTAGTTCAGCTTCTGAAGCAGAACTAGCACAAAAAACCTCAAAATCATCTTCTAATGCCAGCTCCAATCCTTCTCGGGTGTGCTCCTCGTCATCGACAATTAATAAATTCGGTTTCATAAAATTTTATGCCTTCTGTTCAAGATATTGAAGCCTAACCCCTTTTCGCGGAAATTTTAATGTCACAATTGTTCCAGATCCATATTTACTATCAATACCCACTTCACCACCATGATTACGCATGATTCGATGGACAATCATCATTCCGATCCCGTTTCCCCGTTTTTTTGTTGTAAAATAAGGCTCAAAGACTTTGGAGACATTTTCCTTTTTGATGCCTACCCCTCGGTCTATTATTTGTACGGTTATAAAATCATTTTCCCACGATATGATAATGCAAATATCCGTATTTTCTGAAATTGCATCGATTGCATTTCCTATAACATTAAAAAATACCTGCTTAATTTGCTCTAAATCACCATTTATGAATGGTTCCTTACTTTCTGTCTCGAGATTAATATTTATTTTTTTACTACTTAATTCCTTTTCTTTTAAATGCAGTATTTCCTGAATTATATCTAATAAATTTACTTCCTTTAAATCAGGCAATGTTGGTCGAATGGCTTTTAAGAAATGGACTATGATAGAATCAAGCCGATTGACTTCTTTAATGCAGGAGTTTAGGGATTTTTCCACTTTGGATTTAGATTTCTTATCAAGACCATCATACTTTAATGATCGTTGAAGAACCTGGAGGTGAATATTGATCGAATTAAGGGGATTTCCCAATTCGTGAGCAACGCCTGCAGCGAGGTCCATAATACTGGTAACTTTTTCATTTTCTATCTGCTCCTCAACATTAGATTTTTCTTCGGTTACATCAGTTAGTACGACCGTTATTCCCGCATCTTTTTGTGAAACTTTTTCCGTTAATGTTCCTTCAATCGGAACTGCATAAACGCGCAAATATCTTTTCTCAGGGTAGTTGATCAGTATTTCACGAACTACCACTTCTGGGCGGGAAATCTCCGACAGGCGATCCAGCCCCAGTGATTTAGCTAGATCTGGAGCTGCCCTAAGGAGCGAAACTTTTTCACCAAGCTCTGGCTTAAGTCCTATTAACCTTCTACCCTGTAGGTTTGAATAGGTAATGATACTATTTCGATCTAGAACCAAGATCCCATCTCTGATAACATCAAAGACCGTTTCGAGAAGCTTTCGCTCCCGAGCAAGTCTTTGAACCAAATTGCTCAGGTTTACTTCATCTAGGTCTTCTAGTTTCCCTAGTACCTTATCTAGCGGACTTTTTCTAGGCATGACGGGTAAATTGCATCGAGAATTTCTTTTGCAATTTTTGACTTATTGTTGGAGGGAATTTGCATTTGAAAACCATCCACACTGATCAGGGTAACTTCATTTTTATCCGATGAAAAACCAATATCATTTTTCGAGACATCATTGGCAACTATCCAGTCTAAGTTTTTTTCCTTAAGCTTATTTTGTGCTGAATTTAGTATATCATTTGTCTCTGCAGCAAAGCCAACCAATACTTGGTTCTTTTTTTTCTTTCTTCCCAGTATTTTCAAAATATCGGGATTTCTTTTAAAAATTATTCTATTTGGAAATTCATCTTTTCGCAATTTCTTCTCATACTTTACCGATGGCCGATGATCCGAGACCGCTGCACACATAATAATTAAATCAGTTCCCTCAAACTGAGATTCCATTGCCTCTTGCATCTCAATTGCTGTCTCAACTCGCACTAGGTGAACACCCTTAGGGTTAGGTAGATTTACTGGTCCACTGATCAAAGAAACTTCCATCTTTAAATCTTTGGCCGCCTCAGCCAATGCATAGCCCATCTTTCCGGAAGAAGGATTAGAAATAAACCTGACCGGATCGATCCATTCGCGGGTGGGACCTGCCGATATTAAACAACGGATTTTTGGCTTCTTACTCAAGATTGTTGGCGACAAATTATAAGGTACATGATTCCATAAACAGGTGATGAATGAAAGCAATCAATCACCCCAATTGAAGGAAAAAGAAAACTTATTTGTTAATTTAGTTTTTAATCTGGTACTGCCCATTTTGATTCTGCGCAAAGGAGATGATTGGCTTGGTGGCACCATCGGAGACTGGGCTAGTGTACCTGCCAGTTCAACCCTAGTCTCATCCATTCTCCTAGCCCTTGCAGTCTTGTTCCCCGTAGTTTACGGAGCGTATGATTTCGTTCGGAGAAAAAAATGGAATTTTTTAAGTATTCTTGGAGCCATTAGTGCCCTCCTTACTGGTGGGATTGGCTTAATTCCTGGTGGTACGGTATCCATGTTTGCTATAAAAGAGGCTGTACTTCCCGCTTTTCTTGGTCTTTTAACCATTCTTACGCTCAATACGAAAAGACCCTTAGTTAAGATGCTTTTGTACAACCCAGAAATTTTTCAGGTTGATAAAATAGAGTATCATTTATCTGAAAATGGTACTACCTTGCAATTCCATCAATTGCTTACGAAGTGCACATGGTTGCTGGCAGGAACATTTGTCTTTAGTGCGATATTGAATTACATTCTTGCACGCATAATTGTGATCACTGAACCGTCAATGGACAAAAATGCTTTCAATGATGAAATCGGGGTTATGATGGGATGGAGTTTCCCGGTAATCAGTCTCCCCTGCATGGTCGTCAGTGGATACGCGATATGGCTTTTAATCCAGGGAATTAAAGATTTTACAGGATTAAATATTGAAGACGCAATGAGACAGAGATCTCCTTAACGATCTTGTAAAGTAATATACTGGCGGAGGTTAGAGCCTTGGTAAATTTGCCTCGGACGGTGGATCCTTTTGCCCGTTTGAGCTATTTCTTTCCAATGAGCTAACCAACCCGGAGCACGACCAATTGCAAACAAGACGGTAAATGTGTTCGTGGGGAAACCAAGTGCTTGCAGAATAATACCACTGTAAAAATCAACATTGGGATAAAGTTTTCGGTCGATGAAATAGGGGTCCTGTAAAGCTACTTCCTCTAAACGACGGGCGATATCGAGGATAGGGCTGGAAACGCCAAGTGCTTCAAGAGCCTGATCGCAAGCAGACTTTAATATTTTGGCTCGTGGATCATAATTGCGATACACACGATGACCAAATCCCATTAAGCGTGATTTTCCTTCTTTTGCCGACTGGATGAACTTACTCCCATCGTCCCCAGAGTTGTGTATGTCATTGAGCATATTTATGACCGCCATGTTCGCTCCTCCATGAAGCGGACCCCATAGTGCGGAAACTGCACCAGCAAGGGATGCAAATGGATTGGCTCCTCCAGAGGCAATCATGCGGCAGGTTGAAGTGGAGCAATTCTGTTCATGATCCGCATGCAATAAAAAAATGAGATCCAAGGCCTTGCTGAGTGATGGATTGATTGGAGCATCCCCATCTTGGGCAAACATCATCGAAAGAAAGTTTGTACAATAATTGAATGATTTCTCTGAAGGGCGAAAATCCTCTCCCTTTTTTTTCCGATGACTTGCCGCCGCAAGCACAGGCAAAGACGCGATGATTAGAGCTGCCGCGTCGTCAAAATTATGCAAATCTTGCGACCGTTCATTGGTACAAAGATGTGTACAAGCACCCCCGAGAGCCTGCAATCCAGATGCCAATGAGCCCATTGGGTGGGTATTAGCAGGCATAGATTCAACCGCTTGCAGAACCTCAGTCGGTAGGTTTTGAAATGTTGCCACTTTCTCCTCAAAGGTGGACAGTTGGGACGAAGTGGGAAGTTCTCCGTTTAGCAAAAGCATGCAAACTTCCAGAAAGTTGGCCTTCTGGGCCAATTCCGCTATGTCGTAACCACGGTATCGCAAAATCCCCTGATCTCCGTCAATAAAGGTAACAGAACTTTCACAGGAGCCAGTATTCCCATAACCATCATCATAAGTAATCAAACCACTATCTTTACGAAGTTGCCTGACATCCAAAGCCTTTTCATTTTCTGTACCAGTAATAATGTTTAAGGGATAAGTTGAATCACCAAAAGTTAGGATAGCTTTGTCTGACATAATCAAAATAGAGGTAATAATTGGGAGTAAAGAACTGTTGTGTCACTTCTACTCGATATTTTCAAGAAAGTTTCGGTAAAGTTGAATTCCTTTTGATTGACTTTTCTCTGGATGAAACTGGGTAGCGATACAATTGGAAGAAATAATTCCACTTGTGAAAATCCCCCCGTAATCCGTGCTAATGCAATGTAACCGAGCATCATTTGTTTCGACTCGATAACTGTGCACAAAATAGAATTGGTCATTTTCTGAAATTTCTCTCCTCGCCCAATGATCCTCGGGTAATCCCCAAGCGACTTGGTTCCAACCCATATGGGGTACCTTGAATTGGGAACCGATTGAAAATCGCACTACACTTCCATTAAATATCCCTAATCCAGGAAGTTTTCCTTCCTCGGAAGACCCGAAAAGAACCTGCAATCCCAAACAAATTCCAAAAAAGGGACGATCTTCAGAAATCCATGTTTTAATGGCTCTGTCTAGCCCAGAATCTCTTAAGCTGGTCATACAATGATCAAAGCTTCCCTGTCCGGGAAAGATGATCGCATCGACACCCTTAATATCTTTCGGTTTTTGGGCTAAAGTTACCTTGGCATTCAGAAACTCAAATGCTTTAACAACACTATGCAGATTACCTGTCCCATAGTCTATTACCGCTAATTTGCGGATATTCACCAAGATAATTTATCCTTTTCTATTTTGAAAGAGTACCTTTAGTTGAGGGTACTTTCCCCTCCAGTCGGGGCTCCGAACTAGTCGCCATATCCAAACATTTTGCAAGTGACTTAAAGATTCCTTCTGCCACATGGTGAGGCTCGTCGCCATGCTCCAATCGAATGTGCAAATTACATGCTACCTCATTGGCAAAGGATTGAAAAAATTCCTTCAATAATTGAATATTAAAATCCCTGACCAAATTGTTTTTAACAAGAACCTGCCAAAATAGATAGGGTCGGTTCGAGAGATCCACGGAGGTTGTAACTAAAGTTTCGTCCATCGGGGCAATAAAATAGCCATACCGCTTGATTCCGGACTTGTCCCCAAGTGCTTGGGAGAATGCTTGGCCAAGTGCAATGCCAAGGTCTTCCACCAAATGATGGTAGTCAATTTCAATGTCACCCTTGGCAAGTATTTTTAAATCAAAAAATCCATGCTTGGAAAATAATTCAAGCATGTGGTCCAAAAAAGGAACACCCGTAGATATTTCATTCTTTCCACTTCCATCAATCAATAATTCCAATGAGATTTGCGTCTCACTTGTATTTCTTTCGATCGTTACTTTTCTGTTGTTATCCATGACTGTATTGTATCGATTAAGATAACCATCTCACTTTCATTGCCAACACTGATTCTTAAAAAGGAATTTGTCTGAGAATGTTTAGGAAAGTAGCGAACCAAAATCTTGTGTTTCTCCAAGTATCTAAAAAGGGATAAGGCCGTTTCACTCCCCGTCTCCCCGGCTTTGTTTTTGGGCTCAACAAAAATAAAATTCGCACCCGAGGGAATGATGCTCCAGCCAAATTGCACAAGTTTCTGGGCCAACCATTCTCGCTGCCTGCATACTTTTGAGAGACAATCGCTAAAATATTTTCGGTCTTGTAAGGCGGCAATTGCAGCAACTTGTGCAAGTCGGTCGACATTGTAAACTTCCCGAACTTTGTCTAATTGTTCGATAATTTTGGGGTGCCCCATAGCATATCCGATACGCAAGCCCGCCAAAGAGTATGACTTGGAAAGAGTGCGAGTAAGAATCAAATTTTCGTATTCTTGCAGCAATGCGACTGCATTTTGGGGAGCAAAATCAGCATATGCTTCGTCGATGACGAGAAGTCCTGAAAAATCCATCAATATCTTTTGTAACTCTTCAAGTGCATAGAATCTTCCACTGGGTGCATGGGGATTGGTTAAAAAAAAGAGGTTTACTCCGCTAGCAGATATACGGTCGATAGGTAATGAAAATTGGTTGTCAAGAAAGGGCACCCGAATCATTTCACTGCCTTGCACACCACTCAAAACCTCGTAAAGCGAGTAACTAGGATGTAGCATACCCACTTTCAATTGATCATCAGAAAAGCACCTGATACATAGATTCAAAAGATCATCTGATCCATTACCTACAATGATTTGAGAAGCGGTCAAACCATGTAGGTTGGCAATTACTTGGCGAAGGCTGTGAGCAGTTGGGTTAGGGTATAAGTTTAATAGTTTGATTTCATGATTGATCGCATCTCGTACGGAAGGACTGGGAGGGTAGGGGTTTTCATTTGTATTAAGTTTGATTACTGTCTGGCTTTCACTTGGTTGCTCACCAGGCGAATAAGCCAAATGGCCGCTTAGTCTCTTGCTAACCCGCAAGTGGCTTTCTTTCATTATTCCGCAGACTCTTGAGCCGAATCCACCCTGACCTGATGGGCAAAGCCATGACCGTCCAGGTTCTCCATGGATGCAAATTGTGCAATTGCTTGGGTGGCATTTTGACAAGCTTCGGCATTATAATGTATTACACTACTCCGACGAAGAAAGTCTTGCATGCGCAACCCCGATGAAAATCGGGAAGATCGACCAGTTGGCAAAACATGACTCGGACCAGCCGCAAAATCCCCTACAGAAGTGGGCGTTTCATGACCAACCAGAAAAGCACCCGCTGTGGTAATTCTTTGGAGGTAAAAGTCACACGCATCCCTGCTTACCTGAAGTTCAAGATGTTCTGGTGCGATGAAATTTGCAACCTTGGCTACACCTTCTTGTTCAGGTAAAAAGATGGCGAAAAAGCCTGTGTCTAAGACTTTGCGAATCGAAGACTCATGCTCGCGGTCAGGAAGTTGTTGATCTATTTCTTCTACTACTTTTTTAAACAGTTCTTTTTCTTGAAACAAAAGGTAAATCTTTTCCTTTCCGGATCCATGCTCCGCTTGTGCCAAAAGGGCTGCAGCTACACATTCGGGTCGGGCCGTATGATCAGCAATAACCATTACTTCACTCGGTCCAGGCAATAAATCTATACCAACCTCACCAAAGACCTGCCTTTTTGCTTCATTCACAAAGGCATTTCCGGGACCGAATATCTTATCTACAGGTCGGATCGTTTCCGAGCCATATGCCAACGCCCCGATCGCCTGAGCGCCCCCAATCTTATACACTTCAGTGACTCCCGATAATTTTAGTGCAGCTAGAAGATGAGATGAAACTTGACCATCGGCATGGGGAGGAGTTGCCACTACGATTTCTGGTACCCCCGCGACTTTAGCAAGGGTTACAGTCATGATTACGGTAGATACAAGAGGTACCTGACCACCAGGAACATAGATACCCACGCGATGGATTGGATAATACTGTTCGCCAACAAGTCCGCCGTGGAGATTCTGGCACTTCCAATTTTTGGGAAAACTTTGCTTGTGAAATAAGGTTACATTGGCAATAGCATCTTCCAGTGCCTGTCTTTCAAGGGATGACAGTACCAAAAGTGCATTTTCTAACTGCTCAGGCTTTACCTGCATTTCTTCTGCGCTAAGAGAGGCACCATCAAATTGAGATGTTTTCTCGAGAATTGCCTTGTTGCCACCTTTTTGAACAGAATCTAAGATTTCTGCTACGGTCCTTTTGATATTTAAATCACTACCTGCTGTCGGGATGAAAGATGATAGGCGACTGTAGAGATCGTCTCCCTCTTCTAGGTAAGATAGGTTCACTTATTCACTCCCATTCAATGGTACTAGGGGGCTTAGAGCTTACATCATAAACTACTCGGTTCGCCCCTTTCACTTCATTGATAATCCGACTCGATATTTTGCGGAGCAAGGCATCTGGAAGTTCAGCCCAGTCTGCAGTCATGGCATCACTGCTGGTAACAGCACGGAGACAAATTACATTCTCATAGGTTCTTTCATCTCCCATCACCCCCACGCTACGCACGGGGAGAAAAACGCAAAATGCCTGCCACAATTTTTCATACCAGCCCGAACTTCTAAGTTCTTCTATAAAAATAGCATCGGCTTGCCGTAAAACTCTAAGGCGCTTATGGGTTAGATCGCCAATTACTCGTACTCCAAGTCCAGGTCCCGGAAAGGGGTGACGATTAATTACATGATCGGGTAAGCCCAGTTTTTTTCCTAAAAGGCGCACCTCATCCTTAAACAATTCGCGCAGAGGCTCGAGTAGTTTAAGCTTCATTTTTTCAGGTAAGCCTCCAACATTATGATGGCTTTTGATTAAAGCAGCTGGGTTTCCACCAATGGGTACACTCTCGATTACATCCGGATAAAGAGTCCCTTGGGCAAGGTAGTCAATATCCCCCAATTTTTTTACTTCTTGATCAAAAACCTCAATGAATGTTTTCCCAATAATTTTCCGTTTTTTTTCGGGATCCGTCACTCCCTTGAGCTTGTCCAAGAATAGTTTTCCAGCTTTCGCAACCCGTAATTTTCCAGGTATGTGGTCATGAAATAATTTGATTACTTCTTCCCGTTCATTGTGACGTAATAATCCATTATCGACAAAAATGGAAGTAAGCTGTTTTCCAATAGCACGATCAATCAATGCGGCCGCTACACTAGAATCGACACCACCACTAAGACCGAGAATAACTTGCCTAGAGCCAACCTCTTCACGAATCTTTTTTACGGATGCTTCAATAAAGTCCCCCATGTCCCAGTCCGCCCTGCATTTACAGATGGAAAATAAAAAGTTTCTGATTACCTCCACACCTTTTTGAGAATGCTCAACCTCAGGATGAAACTGTAAACCATAGAATTTTCTTTTTGCATCCTCTATGGCAGAAAATTGAGAGTTTTCTGTGTATGCTATCCCCTGGAATCCTCTGGGTATTCGCACGATTGCATCACCATGAGAGTTCCAAACTGTTAAGCTTTTCGGTACGCCTTTGAAAAGGCTCCCGATCTTCTTAATGGTCAATTTACTTCGTCCATACTCCCTGCGGTCACATTTTTTTACTTCTCCGCCGAGCAATTTACCCATCAGTTGTAAGCCATAACAAATACCTAAAACGGGTACACCCAATGAAAATATTTTTTTGTGTGGGAGTGGTGCTCCTTTGGACAGCACACTGGCAGGCCCTCCAGATAAGATGATCCCCACAGGATTTGCGGCTTTTATCGCAGTTAAAGAACTGTCATAGGGGAGTACCTGTGAGTAGACATTTTGCTCACGAATACGCCGGGCAATTACCTGAGTGTACTGGGAGCCAAAATCGAGAACCAAAATGGTTTGAGGCATGACAAGAGGAATTTATATAAGAAAAAGGGATGATTGATAAAACATAACCAAGACCCCTGCAATCCCTATTCTAAATGATAGCCAGTCTTTCTTAAAATGCTTGAATAGGAAGAGAAAGAAAGACCTCCTTGGTACTCTTCTTAACCTGGAAAATTCTATTTTTCCGCAGATTCTTCCTCTGTTTGTTCCTTGCTATCAGCTTTTTTATCTACCGCCTTTGTTTTCTTTGCTTTGGATACAGGTTTTTCAACAGCAGCATCAGAATCATTCGAAGATTCATCAACCTTTGGCTGTTCTGCCTCAGATTCTTTCGATGCTTGCACTTCTGGTTCCGGATCTGAAGAATCTGCGGATTTTGGAGTGGCTTTTTCAGAGGCCTCTTCTTGCACAGATGAGGATTTCTGGGATCCTTTTGTAGATGCTGCTTTCTTTTTCTTACCCTTTTTCTTGGTCGCTTCTTCCACCAATTCGATTAATGCCATATCAGCCGCATCACCTAGTCGTGGAAGTGCTAGTTTATAAATACGAGTATAACCACCATTGCGGCCCAAGAATTGATCGACTAATTCATCAAATAATTTAGAAACCGCCTTTTTATTACGAAGCCTTGCAATAGCCAGTCTACGATAATGAATTTTTCGAGCAGCATCCTCACAACTATGAGCTTTTTTGGCCAAGGTAATAATTTTTTCAATTGCAGGTCGTAATGCCCTAGCTTTGGCCAGAGTGGTTTTGATGCGCCCATGCTCGATAAGGGAACAAGAAAGATTGGCCACCAATGAAACTCGGTGGGCTGATTTTACACCCAACTGATGGTTATGTTTTCGGTGTCTCATGAGGATGGATAATTGTGCGAAGGTGCTGAAATTAGTTGGTGGCTGACTCGAGAAGTCGGTTTTCAAACTTCATACCGAGGGAAAGCCCCAATTGTTCAAGCTTCGCTTTTATTTCGTTAAGTGATTTCTTGCCGAAGTTGCGATACTTCAGCATTTCAGGTTCAGACTTGGTGGCTAATTCACCGACTGTAGTAATGTTGGCATTGTTAAGACAGTTGGCAGCCCTGACAGAAAGTTCGATCTCATTAACACTCATGCTAAGAAGATTTTTTAGCCTGTTCTGCTCTTCACTGACTTGTTTGGTGTTACTCTCAAATTCAATTTGCTCTTCACTGATTTGGTCAAACACATCTAAGTGGTGACGAAGTATTGCTGCAGATTGTTTCAAGGCATCGTCTGGGCTAATTCGACCGTCGGTATGAATTTCCAAAATCAGCTTGTCATAATCAGTCATTTGTCCAACTCGAGTATTTTGCACATCGTATTTGACCAATTTTACAGGGCTATATAGAGCATCAACATTGATCATGCCAATTGGTTGGTTGTCTTGCTTACTATCTTCTCCTAGACAAAAACCGCGGCCAACCGTAACATCCATTTCCGCAAATACTCGCTGTTTGCGATCGGTAGTCAAAATTACCTGCTCAGGATTGATAATTTCTATCCCTTCGATCGGGGAAATGTCACCAGCGGTAATCTCTCCTTCTTTTTCAACATCTAAGGTTATCATTGCTGGTTCTGATTTGTGGTTGATGATGAGCACTTTTTTGAGATTAAGAACAATATCAGTGACATCTTCCACCACACCATCTACGCTTTGGAATTCGTGCTGTACACCATCCATTTTGAGGGATGATATTGCAGCACCCTCAATAGAACTAAGTAAAACACGACGAAACGCATTTCCTATAGTGTGCCCGTAACCTGTTTCAAAAGGATCTGCAATAAACTTAGCAAACTTGTCGGTAGCAGTTTCCTCTTCCTTGATTAAACGATTGGGGAGTTCGAATTTTCCGAGTCTTGTAGCCATGGTATGTGTCGGTTGAATAATGTTAAAGTTTAGCGACTGTAGAATTCTACAACGAGTTGGACATTAATACTTTGTTCCAATTCATCTGCCTGTGGTAATCTGGTTACGGTTCCTTGTAAGGAATCAGCTTTTACTTCGAGCCAAGGAGGAGTATTGTTGTACTGCGATCCATCGAGATTACGAGTGGCAACTTGACGAGAAGATGTTTTTTCACGAACGGTCAGGTCATCGCCGGCAGAAACCTGGAAACTGGGGATATCCACCTTCTTCCCGTTAACGAGAAGATGCCCATGATTAACAAATTGTCTGGCTGACTTGCGAGTCTTGGCAAAGCCTAATCGATAAACAACATTATCCAATCTGGTTTCGAGAGAGGAAAGGAAATTTTCTCCGGTTATTCCCTGTTTTCTTTTGGCTTTTTGAAACAGATTACGAAACTGTTTCTCGGTTAAGCCGTACATCATGCGCAACTTTTGTTTCTCTAACAATCCTGCACTGTAATCGCTAACTTTTCGACGAAAGTTGGGTCCATGCTGCCCAGGAGGATAAGTACGACGCTCAAATGATTTATTCGCCGGAAAAATCGCCATTCCGAAACGACGATTTATACGAGTGGTGGGTCCTGTGTAACGTGACATAGTAAAATGAGTTCAAGTAAAGTTAAACGCGACGCCTTTTGGGTGGTCGGCAGCCGTTGTGAGGTACTGGTGTAACATCGATAATGGCAGAAACATTAAATCCCAAGCTCTGCAGGGCACGAATGGCTGAATCTCTGCCCATTCCTGGTCCTTTAACTTTTACCAAGACTTCCTTCATCCCATGTGACATTGCCACCTTGCCAGCATCCTGAGTCACAACTTGTGCAGCATAAGCAGTTGATTTTCTCGACCCTCTGAAATTACATTTTCCAGAGCTTGACCATGATATAACATTACCTTTGATATCCGTGAAGGATACTTTGGTATTGTTAAATGTAGCGACAATGTAACAGATACCAGAGGATATATTCTTGCTTCCCTTCGCTTTGCGAACTTTTACCTGTTCTATGTTAGCACCTAGCAGATCGGCCGCAGTTTCTTCTTTTTTTACTGCTTTGTCCGCGTCTTTGCTAGGCTCAGATGAACTTTGGCTCTCTTCTTTTTTGGTCGCAATGGAAGAGGGTTGATCGTCGGAAGAGGCCATTTCAGGATCTTCTTCAGTTAAATTTTCTTGGTCTTCACTCATGTAAAAAATTATTTTCTATGATTAACTCTTGCGCACTACGCCGACTGTTTTGCGACCACCCTTTCGAGTTCTTGCATTAGTGATGGTTCTTTGACCTCGGACGGGCAAACCCCTTTGATGCCTGAGACCACGGTAACTGCGAATGCTCTGGAGGCGCTTTAGGTTGTTCGTGATTTGACGACGCAAATCACCCTCAACCATTATTTTATTCTCAATAATATAGTTGCTGATCAGACTGAGGTCTTGTTCGGACAATTCTTGAGTTCGCCGGTCTGGATCGATTCCAGTTTCTTGGAGAATCTTCTGGGCTCTAGTTGGTCCAATACCGTAAACATAGCGCAATGAATAAGCGATCTTCTTACGATTTGGTATATCTACTCCTAATAATCTAGCCATGGTTCTATAATATGAAAGTTTCTAAGTTCTCTAGGCTCCCTTGAAGAAGTAAGCCAATAATCCAAATGCAAACAATGCAATGGATATAATAATTAATGGTCTCCATTGAGCTTCAAAATCTTTGAGCTCTAATGACTCAATTCCGCGATTGGTGGAGGTTGAGCGCCCTCGTATCCTACCTTTGCGAAGAAAGCCGTCGTAATGTCTTTGCAAAAGAAAAGTCTCAATTTGTCGCATCGTATCCAACACCACACCAACAATAATTAACATACCAGTGCCCCCGAAGAAGGTCGCAACATTATATGATACATTTGCCGACTTGAATATGAAATCGGGAAATACCGCGATTATAGTCAAGAATATTGCTCCGGCCAGAGTAAGTCGGGTCATAACAAAATCAAGAAATCGTGCGGTGTGATCACCAGGGCGTACTCCGGGAACATAACCACCATTCTTTTTAAGATCATCGGCTATCTGGACGGGCTTAAACATGATCGAAACCCAGAAGTAACTGAAAACCAAAATTAATCCACCATAGACCATGTAATAGAACCATCCCCGTCCGGCAAAAGCATTGGCCAAATCAATTGCCCAATTTGTCTCATTTGGTGAATTCGCAATCGCAGCACCTAGTGTCCGTAGAAGTTGAGCAGGAAACATTAAAATGGCACTAGCAAAAATCACAGGCATAACCCCTGCATAATTAACCTTCAAGGGCAGAAAAGAACTTTGTCCACCAAAGACCTTTCTTCCCACCATTCTTTTGGCATATTGAACGGGAATTTTTCTTTGTGCCTGAGTAACTGCAATGATACCGCCTACAACGATAAGAAAAAGTCCAATCATAAGAGCTGCTTTAACGATAACCATATTATCTTCGGCAGGGGCGAGGAAAATGAGCGAATAAGCGTCAGCAAGTGCTTTGGGCAAGTCGGCCAAAATTCCCACAGTTATAAGCAACGAAATACCATTTCCTATACCTCTTTGGGTAATCTGTTCCCCCAGCCACATCAAAATAAGCGAACCAGTTGTAAGAAATACAATGGAGTTTATTAAAAATAGGGTGGGTGAAGATGCGACAACAATGTCTCCTAATGGCTGTCCGTTTAAACCAATTTCTGCAGGGTTAAAACCCATGATTAAACTTCCGGGACTATCTCGCAATGCCACAGCCAATAGGCCTCCTTGTACTAGACAAATAAGAATGGTGAGGTAACGGGTATATTGAGATATTTTTTGTCTGCCAGGCTCTCCCTCTTGCTGCAACCTAGCAAGGTGAGGAAAAACAGCACCCATTAGCTGCATGATAATGGATGCACTTATATAGGGCATAATGCCTAAAGCGAACAGGGCACCATTTAGCAAAGCACCCCCGGTAAACATGTTGTAAAACCCTAAAATATCATTTCCACCACCATCACTACGAGTTTGTTCCCGTAGTTCAAAAAATTCCTTAATCGGGGAAGGATCAACCCCTGGCAAAGGAATGTTCGCACCAACTCGTGCAATAAATAACAAAGCCAAGGTGAAGAAAATCTTCTGCCTAAGCTCTGGTATTTTTAAGGAATTGGTAAAGGCAGAAAGCATCGTATCTTACGAAATTGAAATGGACCCACCAGCTGCTTCTATTTTTTCCCCAGCAGATGCAGAGGCGTAATTAACCTGTACCTGCAAAGCTTTGGCAACATCTCCAGATCCAAGCAATTTTACGGATTGAGCATTTGAGCGAACTAAACCAGCGTCCTTAAGGGATTGTAAGTTCACTTGGTCAGTAGTTAACTTTTCCAATTGGCCAACATTGACGACTGCAATGTCTGACTGAAAGCGAGTACGGTTAAAACCACGTTGTGGAAGCTTTCGATACAAGGGCATTTGCCCGCCTTCGAAGCCGGCACGCAGAGAGTAACCCGATCGTGCACCGGCACCTTTATGCCCTCGGCAACAGGTTTTTCCGTGACCATTGCCTTCTCCTCGACCAAGTCTTTTTTTGCCCTGATTGGCCCCTTTAGGTAAATTATGTTCTTTCATGGGATGTTGTGACATATGATGGAGGTTCAAGCTGCGTTGTGACTATTTGATTCCACAGTTGATGCAGTAAAGGATGGGCCCAGTACCCGTTCTCCTCGGATTTCTGAAATTTCCTTAGCGGAGCGTAACTCTAGCAAACCTTTCATCGTCGCACCGACCACAGACAATGGGTTATTAGAACCAAGAGATTTGGACAAAACATTCTTTATTCCTGCACCTTCCAAAACCGCACGAACTCCACCACCGGCAATGATTCCAGTACCTTCTCTCGCAGGTCGCAACAATACCTTGCCGCCGTCAAAATTAGCCAAGACAGGATGAGGTATTGTCTCACCTGCTAACGAAACGGAACGCATGGACTTTTTTGCCTGTTCAGTTCCTTTACGAATAGCATCAGGTACCATTTGTGCCTTGCCGTATCCATAACCTACATTTCCTTTTTGATCTCCAACAACAACTAAGGCAGCGAAACTGAATCTGCGACCGCCCTTTACCACTTTGGCACAACGATTAACATGGACCACTTTTTCAAAAAGTTCTTCCTCTTCTAGTACTAATTTATCCGAGGCTTTCGATGAATTTGTTTTGGTGTCTGACATGGTAATTAAAACTTTAACCCTTCGTTACGGACGGAATCTGCAAAGACTTTGACACATCCATGATACTTTCTTCCTGCTCGATCAAAAACAATGGTATCAATACCTGCTTCTTTAATCCTTTTACCTAATAATGAACCAAGTTTTTCTGATCCGGAAAGATTGGGAAGGATTGACTTGAGGTCTTTTTCATTAGTCGAAATAGCGACCAATGTTGATGATGTTTCATCATTGATACATTGGGCGTGTATGTTTTTGTTGGTAAAGCGGACCGACAACCTAGGACGACTCGATGTACCAACAATCTTTTTCCTAATGCGCCAGCGCCTTTTTTGTAAAAGTTCTCTTTTTTTTCCTAGGTTCATATTCAAATAAATTAGGGGGGTTGATTAGGCAGATTTCTTCCCTTCTTTTCTCCTTACATACTCGCCCACAATGCGAACTCCTTTTCCTTTGTAAGGTTCGACCGGGTAGTAATTCTTAATTTCTGCAGCCAGTTGACCCACCTTTTGTTTATCAGGTCCTTCTACATGAATTTTAACATTATCAGCCACTGTTACGGAAACACCTTCTGGAATCGGGTGATTGATAGGATGTGAATATCCAAGCTCCAAACCAACATCAGTTCCTTTAACAGCAGCACGAAAGCCAACTCCTTCGATTATAAGGTCTTTGCTGTACGGAGAAAGCACGCCAGTAACCATGTTTGCAATCAAGGACCGAAAGGTGCCTTGGAGGGCACGAGTTTGGCGAGAACTATCTTTCGGTCGGACTTGAATTTCTTTTTCAGTTATCTCCAGGGATATGGATTCATTTAAATCCTGTAATAATTCTCCTTTGGGGCCTTTGACTTTGACCGAACCATTTTCGGTGCTTACTTCAACACCTGCTGGAATTTCAATGGGTAAATTTCCTATTCTGCTCATAATGATCTCCTACCAAACACTGCAAAGTAATTCTCCGCCTAGCTTCTCTTGACGTGCAGTACGGTCATCAATGATCCCTTTCGGCGAACTGATAATAGAAATTCCAAGCCCACCCAAAACATTTGGTATTTCTCTGTACCCACAATAAGAACGGCGACCAGGAGTGCTTACACGACTAATACCCTTGATCGCATGCTTGCCTGAAACATACTTCAATTTGATTTCCAAAGTTTTAAAACCTTTGTCGTTATCACCCTCTTGGCAGTCGTCAACAAATCCGCGTTCTTTTAAGATTTTTGCAATGCCCGCTCGCAAATTTGAATGAGGGTAGGAACAACTATCTTTACCTGCTTGGCCGGCGTTACGAATAACTGTTATAAAATCACCTATGGTATCGTGTACAGACATCTTTTATAAGGGATAGAGATTATAAATTACCAAGAAGCCTTAATGACTCCAGGTACTTTGCCTTGCAAAGCAAGTTCTCGAAATGAAATTCGGGACAGCCCAAATTTGCGGATTACAGCCCGGGGCCGTCCGGTCAGGGAACATCTCTTGACTAAACGCACGGGCGAGGAATTTTTGGGCAGCTTAGTTAACTTTGCTTGGGCTGCATAAAACTCTTCTTCAGTGGTATCGGGATCTGATAATATTTTCTTGAGAGCATCACGCTTTGCCGCATAACGGGCTACCATGCGCTCTCTCTTCATATTTCTTTGAATTGCGGATTTCTTGGCCATGATAAAAAAGGGGGGGTTAGGCAGCCTGTTCGACGGGTTGTGAAGATTGCTTACGGAAGGGCATGCCTAGGAGTTGTAAAAGTTCTCTGCCCTCCTCGTCATTTTCAGCGGAGGTAGTAATGCAGATATCTAGCCCAACATTGACCCGCTGCCTCTCAACATTGATTTCAGGAAAAATACTATGATCTGTGATACCCAAAGAATAGTTTCCTCGACCGTCCAGCTTGGGGCGGACTCCACGAAAGTCACGAATATTTGGAAGAGAAATTGCGATCAAGCGGTATAAAAATTCCCACATTTGATTACCACGCAAAGTAACTTTGATCCCAACAGGCATGCCTTGTCTTAATTTAAAATTAGAGACACTTATTTTAGCTTTCACAACCACTGGTGCTTGACCTGATAGATTGGCAATATCATTGCGAAGATCAGCAATTCCATTCTTGTCCATCTCGGCACCAAAAGAAGAATTGATTACAATCTTTTCTATTTTGGGAACTTGATGGATATTTTTGTAGCCCAGTTGTTTCATTAAAGCGGGTGCTACCTTTTCGGAATAAACTTTCTTTAGCTCTGGCGTCTTCATGAAATTCAATCAATTTTAACTTGTTTTTTTAACATTCGAAAAATGTATTGAGGCCTCTCTCTCAACAATAGAGCCTTGGGGGTTATCTTGGGTTTTACGTTGATGTTTTTTTACCAAGTTAACCCCTTCGACTAAAACACGATTTTTCGTTCGGATTACCTCAAGAATCTTTCCTTTGCTGCCTTTGTGGTCACCAGCAATCACCACGACTTCGTCACCTTTTTTTAATTTGTTTGCCATATTACAGAACCTCAGGGGCTAAAGATATAATCTTCATGAATTTTTGCCGCAATTCACGGGCAACCGGACCAAATATTCGGGTGCCTTTGGGAGAACCATCATTGTTTACAATGACACAGGCATTCTCATCAAATCTCAGGTAACTGCCATCACGTCTTCTCATGGGCGATTTCGTACGCACAACTACAGCACGCACCACACTGCCTTTCTTGACAGAAGCGTCAACCGAGCTCTCTTTCACATGGCATACGATAATGTCTCCCACCGAAGCCGTTTTCTTCAGCTGCCCAAGGCGACGAATCATCCTTACTTGCTTAGCTCCGGTATTATCGGCAACTTCTAGTCTACTAAGTAATTGTATCATAGTAAGTTAAATGGTTGGAGCTTTTTCGACCAACTCGACAACACGCCAACGTTTGAGTTTGCTCATTGGGCGTGTCGATATAATTCTGACTTTGTCACCGACACTGGAAAGATTCTCTTCGTCATGGGCATGTACGGTCGTTTTCCGCCTAATTTCCTTTTTGTAGAGAGGGTGGGGGATTTTATATTCGTAAACTACCTTGATTGATTTATCGCCTGTCTTGGAACGAACGACGCCCACAAGTTGTTTACGGTTATTTCTGTTAGATGATTCGCTCATTTAAAACTAACTGTTCGATAGACTGGTAGATGCAGTACGGAGTTGAGTAAACAAACGTGCCCGGTCCCGCCTTAAAGATTTCATCATATGAGGCTTTTCGACTTGGCCGGTTTGTTTACGCAATTGGAGTTGTAGAAGTTCATCTCCTAATTCACGAAGTTTTTTTTCGATCTCAGGAATAGAAAGATCTTTGATTTCTGACATTTTCATACGCAAATTTTAGTAGTTGCGGTCACGGGTAACCAACCGACAGCGGAAAGGTAGCTTGGCATCTGCTAAACCAAGTGCCTCTCTTGCCAAAGTTAGCGAACAGCCAGCAATTTCAAACAATACATGACCAGGCTTTATGACGGCAACCCAATGGTCCACAGGTCCTTTCCCTTTTCCCTGCCTTGTTTCAGCAGGCTTTTTGGTTACTGGCTTATGGGGAAAGATGCGGATCCATACTTTGCCTTTTCGCTTGAGATGTCGGTTTATGGCAACACGGGCTGCTTCGATTTGATTGGATGTCATTCTGCCGCGGGAAAGGGATTGAATTCCAAATTCCCCAAAAGATACGGAATTACCCCTTGAGGCAGATCCTCGGATACGGCCTTTGTGGACCTTTCTAAACTTAGTACGAGATGGTAGTAACTTAGGCATGGAACAGGGGGATTAGAAAATCTTGTCTTCGTCCTTCAGGCAAATCCAGCACTTGATGCCGATAATGCCGTAGACCGTGTTGGCTTCTACGAGTCCATAATCAATATTTTCCCGCAAAGTATGGAGAGGCACCCTGCCTTCACGGAGTTGTTCAGTGCGAGCGATATCTGCACCAGCTAGTCTTCCTGCACATTGAATACGAATTCCCTCCGCACCCATTGACATGGTTGTCTGAACCGCTTTTTTCATGGCCCTACGGAAAGCTATTCTGCGCTCTAATTGGAGGGCAACACTTTCGGCAACAAGAGAAGCAACTAGGTCCGGTTTTTTAATCTCCTGTATTTCTAGGCGAACTTCCTTACCGACGGCTCGGTTAAGAGAATCTCTCAAGGAATCGAGCTCCTGACCTTTACGACCAATCACAATACCAGGTCTTGCGGTCCAAATTGTAACACGGGTCCTAGTTGAGGCACGCTCTATGACGATGCGCGGGACGGATGCGTAACGGAGCTTTTTTTCAAGAAAGCCTCGGATACAATTATCTTCCTTCATGTAGGAAGAATAATCGAACTTATTTGCATACCAGCGTGCACTCCAATTTCTGCGGACGCTTAGTCGAAAACCAATAGGATTTACTTTCTGACCCATAACTTAAATTTTTTCATCGGTTAAAGTGATACGAAGATGGCTCATTCTTTTCTTGTAGGGGTGAGCAGAGCCTCTGGCACAGGGGCGAAAACGCTTGAGAGCGGGACCTTCTTCAACAATAGCCTCCCTAATAATAAGATCATCCGCGTTTAAATTAGCGTTGTTTTCTGCGTTAGCCATCGCAGAGCGTAGTGTTTTATCAAGCATACGGGCCGCTTTTCGAGGGATATACTTGAGGAGCGAAACACCCTCTGTGGCTTTTCGTCCTGGCAAAATCCGTGCAACTTCTCTCGCTTTTTTGGGAGAGATTCGCATGTACTTGGAATAAGACTTAATTTCCATTTTACTTCTGGGTGTGTGGATTATGAGATTTAAATGCCCGGGTTGCCGAGAATTCACCCAATTTATGACCGACCATGTTTTCTGTTACATAAACAGGCAGGAAGTTTTTACCATTATGAACCGTAAAATTTAAACCAACAAAATCGGGAGTAATCGTGGATCTGCGAGACCAAGTCTTGATGGGCTTACGATCACCGTTATCTTGAGCCTTTTGCACTTTTTTCATAAGGTGCGGATCAACAAAGAAACCTTTTTTAATGGATCTAGTCATGGTAAAATTATTTTACTCTGCGACCATTACGACGAGTAATAATCGAGGAATTGGATGGTTTAGATTTTTTACGAGTTGGAAAACCTTTAGATAATTGACCCCACGGGGAGGTTGGATGTCCACCACCGGATGTTCTTCCTTCACCACCTCCCATAGGATGATCAACTGGATTCATGGCAACACCACGAACGCGCGGACGACGGCCCTTCCAGCGATTTCTACCCGCTTTTCCGATGGTAGATTTTTGATGGTTTCCATTGCCAACGGAACCGATTGTTGCACGGCATTTTGACTTAACGATACGAATTTCTCCACTTGGCATCTTCAATGTGGCATCTTCTCCATCCACAGAAACTAATCTTGCGGAACTACCTGCTGATCGACAAATTTTTGCTCCGGCACCGGGTAGCATTTCAATACAATGCACTTTTGTTCCGAGGGGCATATATTGAAGGGGCATGGCGTTACCAACTTTAAAATCAACAGTTTGATTGGAGCTGATGAGAATATTGCCCACAACCACAGATTCAGGAGCTAAAATGTAAGCTTTTTCACCATCTTTATACTGAACCAAAGCGAGATTTGCAGTACGGTTAGGGTCATACTCCAGAGCAATAACCTCGACAGACTCATCGATTCGCGAACGTCGAAAATCAATCTGTCTGTAAAGTCTCTTATGACCGCCTCCTCGTCTTCGACTGGTAATCCTGCCATAAGTGTTTCTTCCTTTTTTTCTATGAAATCCAGCAGTGAGAGCTTTCTCAGGACGTTTCTTGGTAAGTTCTTGTTTGTTTTTAAGGTAAAACCTCCCGCTAGGAGTGACTGGTTTTTGCTGTAAAATGGCCATGATATTAACTCCTCGTTACGCTAGGTCGATGCTGTCACCTGCTTTGAGGGTGACGATTGCCTTTTTGGATAAAGCGGTATGACCCAACTTGCCCCTTCTCATGCGATCACGCTTAGACTTAGGTTTTTGGGTAAGGGTATTGATCTTTATCACATTTACGCCAAATGTGCTCTCGATGGCATTCTTAATATTCGTTCTGTTTGCTTCAGGAAAAACGGAAAAAACATACTGGTTAAGATTGGCTGAAAGCATGGTTGCCTTCTCCGTGAGAAGGGCTTCCTTTAAAACATTAACTGGTTCGCTCATGGTTTACGGATTGGGGAAAATTATAGTTTACTGATTAGAGAATTAATTCCTTTCACACAGCATACCACTTGGTCAGCTCCTACTAGATCTAACGCGTTTACCTCGATGGCTTTGGACACTTTCACCTTGGATAAATTACGAGTGGCCAAAGCTAGATTCTGATCGATTGAATCACCAATAATAAGGGTCTTATTGTCTGTCCCTAGTGTTTTGAGGAGGCTTGCAAATTCTTTGGTTTTTGGTGTGCTAACGGACCATTCTTCGATCAAAGAGATGGTTCCTTCATTTGCTTGGTCTACCAGAGCACGGGTTAATGCAAGTTTACGTACTTTTCCATTCACTTTTTGGTTGTATGATCTGGGTTTAGGCCCAAAAGCAATACCACCACCTCTTCGCTGAATTGCTCGCTTGTCACCTGCACGACCTGTTCCTAAACCTTTTTGACGATATATTTTTTTCCCTGACCCAGAAACCTCATCTCTGGTCTTGGTAGATGCATTTCCTTGTCGGTTATTTGCTCGAACGGCCAAGACACATTGCCTTAAAGCATCAACGCCTTTTCCTTCCTCCAAAGATGGAAAATTCTTTATCTCTGTTTCCCCTGAAACAGAACCGTCTGATTTGAATAGTTTAAATTTCATCTTCTAAGAAAATTAGGAGGCGATCTTACTTTTTTTTGCAACCCGAACTGTCAGTAGACCACCTTTATGACCAGGAACGCTTCCCTTGACTAAAATTAGGTTTTTCTCAGGGATAGTTTTAACGACCTTAAGATTTTGAGTGGTTCGCTGAACATCTCCCATGTGTCCAGGCATCTTCTTGTTTTTGAAAACTCGTCCGGGCCATTGGCATAAGCCGTATGATCCACCACGACGATGAAACATCGAGCCATGAGAGGCAGGACCACCAGCAAAATTCCACCGTTTTACAACCCCTTGGAATCCTTTTCCCTTCGTTGTTGACACAATATCAACCAAAGTGATTTCGGAAAAATCATTTACAGTAATGGATGAACCCAATTCCAAACTGTGGTCATCAGGCAACCTAAATTCTTTTGATACCTGTTGAGGGCCAGACTTAGCCTTAGCCGCATGACCTTTATTGCAACGGTTTACTTTATTCGGAGATTTACCCTTGGGATTATAACCAATCTGAACAGCAGAGTAACCGTCAACTGTTGAGCTTTTAACTTGAAGAACAGGGCAGGGTCCAGCCTCGATAATGGTAACTGGAACAAGATTATTGTCTTCGTCGTACACTTGGGTCATCCCAAGCTTTTTTCCTAAAAGTTCTAATTTCATTCTTTAAGCGGCAGGCGAAAACATCTTTAGAACCTGCTTTAAAGGGGGGTTGTGATTTAAGTTGGTTGGATGATCGTTAAAGGTTAAACATTAATATTGATTTCTACACCAGCAGGGAGGTTGAGTTTTTTTAATTCATCAACGGTCTGAACGGTTGGCTCGATTATATCAATCAGTCTCTTATGGGTGCGTAATTCAAACTGATCCATAGACTTTTTATCGACATGCGGGGAGCGGTTGACCGTGTAGCGCTCAATCCTTGTCGGCATAGGGATAGGTCCAGCAACACGAGCACCTGTCCGTTTTGCAGTATCCACAATGTCCGATGCCGATTGATCGATTACGCGGTAGTCAAAGCCTTTGAGTTTGATACGTATTTTGTGTCCGTTCATAATTTAGCTTCTAGCTGGTTCGCGAGAAGAAGTTTCTACAATATTTTGAACAAGGTTCTGTGGAACTTGATCAAAATGTGAAGGCGTCATCGAATAATCAGCACGCCCAGATGAAAGAGATCTCATATCGGTTGAATAACCAAACATGTTTTCAAGGGGAACAAACGAATCGATGATACAAACATTTCCACGACTTTCCATTCCTTGGATCTGACCGCGCCTGCGATTCAAGTCCCCCATCAATTCACCTTGGTATTCCTCGGGTGTAGAGACCTCAACCTTCATGATTGGCTCAAGTAAAATAGGAGAGGCCTTTTGCATGGCATCTTTAAAAGCGAATATACCTGCCATTTTAAAGGCCATCTCTGATGAATCCACATCGTGGAAGGATCCATCGACTAAAGAAACCTTAAAATCAATAACCGGATAACCTGCAATAACCCCACCCTGTGCGGCTTCCTTAATCCCGTCCATGGTGGGCTTAATGAATTCCTTAGGTATCGCACCACCAACAATCTTGTTTTCCAGCTCAATCCCTTTTCCTTTTTCCAGTGCTTCGATCTGGATAACGGCGTGACCATATTGACCACGTCCTCCCGATTGACGAACAAACTTTCCAACTCCTTCCGCAGAAGATGTGATCGTTTCACGGTAAGCAATCTGTGGCTTGCCGGCAGTTGCCTCGACTTTAAATTCGCGAAACAATCGGTCTCTAATAATGTCAAGGTGAAGTTCACCCATTCCGGCAATGATGGTCTGACCAGTCTCCTCATTCGTTGACAGACCAAAAGTTGGGTCTTCCTCAGCCAACCTTTGTAGTCCAATTGACATTTTTTCTTGGTCTGCCTTAGTCGCCGGTTCAATAGACATGGAAATGACAGGCTCCGGGAAGGTCGGAGGCTCTAATCTCAAATCTAACGACTTATCACAGAGAGTATCCCCGGTTACAACATCTTTGACACCGATCAATGCACAGATATCACCAGAGTATGCTACTTCTATATCTTCACGAGCATCTGCCTTCATAATCATGAGGCGTGAAACGCGTTCGGATTTGCGTGTGCGTGGATTATACAAAGTGGAACCTTTTTCTAAAGTACCTTGATAAACACGATAAAAAACCAATTTGCCGACATAGGGATCGGTCATGAGCTTGAAAGCCAATCCCGCGACTTTCTTGCCATCGTTGGGGACAACCTCCACCTCATTTTCTTCAGAGTCTTCACCTTTCATCGGCGGGAGATCGAGGGGGGAAGGGAGGTAGTTTACCACCGCATCCATTAACATTTGTACACCTTTGTTTTTGAATGCACTACCGGGAATTACGCCAACAAACTTGATCGAAATAGTGGCTTTACGAATTGCAATACGCAACTCATCCTCGGAAATATCTTCTCCCTCAAGATATTTAGTCGCAATTTCATCATCGAAATCTGAGACTGCTTCAATTAAAGATTCTCGGTATTGATTTGCTTGATCTAGGTAATCTGCAGGAATATCAACCGTATCAAACCTGACTCCACTTTCATCAGAGTTGTCATAGATATAGGCAACCATTTTGACAAGATCGACCAAACCTTTAAAATTTTCTTCCGCACCAATGGCTAGAAAAAGTGGATGTGCATTGGCACCCAGTTTGTCACGCATGGTTTGTAGAGCGGACAGAAAATCGGACCCCATCCGATCCATTTTATTGATAAATGCAAGGCGAGGGACATGGTACTTGTCCATTTGTCTCCACACCGTCTCAGACTGAGGTTGCACTCCTTCCACTGATGTAAAAACTGCGACGGCACCATCTAAAACACGCAGTGACCTTTCCACTTCTGCGGTAAAGTCAACGTGACCAGGGGTATCAATGATGTTGATGCGATGATCAATACCAGCAAACGGGCCTTCAGATGTAGTCCACCCACAAGAGATCGCTGCTGATGTGATGGTTATGCCACGTTCTCTTTCTTGCTCCATCCAGTCTGTCGTTGCACTTCCTTCATGAACTTCACCTATTTTATGGACAACGCCGGAATAAAATAAAACACGTTCTGTGCAGGTTGTTTTTCCTGCATCAATATGGGCAGCAATGCCTATGTTGCGCGTGTGCTCAAGGATCGTTTTACGACTTGAAGAATTCGCAGATGAAGGTTCGAGGACGGCTGTCATAATATGAAATTAAAATCTACCAGCGCAAATGGGCAAAAGCACGGTTAGCTTGAGCCATTTTGTGGGTTTCTTCGCGCTTTTTAACAACAGATCCGGTGTTATTATATGCATCAATCAACTCACTCGCAAGGGCTTCAGACATAGGAACTCCCTTACGGGATGATGCCGCATTGACAACCCAGCGAAAAGCAAGGCTTTGCTGACGTTCGAAAGCAACTTCTACAGGAACTTGATAGGTTGCACCACCAACACGTCGACTTTTGACCTCAATTTTGGGACGGATATTTTCAAGGGCACCAAGAACCAGATCGATGGGATTACCCTTTTCCAATTTTTCCGCCATTCTTTCAATTGCTGAGTAAACCACACGCTGGGCAACAGACTTTTTGCCATTGAGCATGACGATGTTAATTAAAGCACTAATTAAGGTGCTTCCATGACGTGGATCAGGAAGAACAGAACGCTTGTTAGCTTGACGACGACGGGACATAACAAATCAGCTTTTGGGTTTTTTCACACCATATTTAGATCTGCTACGGCGTCTTTTTTCAACGCCTTGGCAATCTAGTGTGCCTCGGACAATATGATAGCGAACACCATTCAAATCTTTTACCCGGCCTCCGCGCAAAAGTACAATACTGTGTTCTTGAAGGTTATGACCTTCGTCAGGTATGTAAGCGATCACTTCATAACCCGTAGTTAAGCGGACCTTTGCTACTTTACGAACGGCAGAATTCGGTTTCTTGGGAGTACGGGTAGTTACCTGTACACAAACACCCCTACGAAAAGGGCATGCCTTAAGGGCTGGAGATTTCGTCTTAGCTTTCTGCAAGCGACGATTTTTTCGTACCAATTGATTGATCGTAGGCATAGTGCAAATTTGAGGGTAAAGGTTCTAAAGTAGATTTTTTTTTAAATAATACAAGACATAAATGACTGCTATTTATGCAGTCATACTTTCAGAATTTGCTGAGCCAAGACTATCGACCTTTAATCGTCTCCATTTGGGAAGTCCAGTACCAGCAGGAATTAAATGTCCCATGATAACATTCTCTTTAAATCCATTTAGCTCGTCTACCTTACCAAGTGTTGCAGCATTAGTTAAAACTCGTGTTGTTTCTTGGAATGATGCAGCTGAAATAAAACTGTCGGTTTCCAAGGACGCTTTGGTTATGCCGAGTAGTATTGGTTCAGCCTCCGCCGGCTTTCCGCCCTTTTGGGCAATAGATTCATTTGCGTCCAAAAAGGCAAATCTGTCGATTTGATCACCCCAGAAGAAGTCTGCATCTCCTGGATCCGTAATTCTTACCTTGAAGAGCATCCTTGAGATAATAACCTCCAAGTGTTTATCATTAATGGTTACTCCCTGTAATCGATAAACCTTTTGGATTTCTTCAATCAAATATTCTTGAACCGCAGATGGCCCAAGGATTTCAAGGATTTCGTGTGGGTCTTTCGCTCCTTCAGTAATTAGCTGGCCTTTGTGAACAAAATCTCCGTGCTGCACTAACACATGTTTTCCATGAGGAATGAGGTGCTCTTCTACTTGACCCGTATCATCGTTGGTGACTAACAAGCGCTTTTTCGAACGAAGTGTTCCTGCCTCGGTTATGATTCCGTCTATCTTAGCCATCTGCCCGACATTACTTTCCTTGGGCCTGCGTGCTTCAAACAATTCTGCAACCCGCGGAAGACCACCAGTAATATCCTGAGTTTTAGAGGCCTGACGAGGAGTTTTCGCAATGATAGAGCCGGCATCAATCCGAGTACCTTCATCCACCGCAACTTGGGCACCAGTAGGTACAGAATAAGTAGCAAGGGCTTTTCCGGAAGTATCCTTTACAATAATTTGGGGGTTCAGATCCTCCTTATGTTCAATGACTACCATAGATTTACCGCCTGATGCATCTTTTTCCACTTTGGTGGTTACCCCTGGAAGCATATCCTCAAATCCAATTATGCCCTTCTTTTCGGAAAGAATAGGAATATTGTAGGGATCCCACTGAGCCAAGAGGGTTGACTCTTCCACTTCATCTTGGTCCTTAAAGTGAAGGAGGGCCCCGGCAGGTACTGGGTAGTCATCAATAATCCTGCCGTCTGCATCAAGAACTTGAATCGAGCCCGTCTTATTAAGGGTTACTTGTTGTTCATTGGCAAGCGTGACCAGTCGCAAACCAACAAATCTCAATTTACCTGCTTTTCTGATGTGTATAACAGGCTCTTCTCTACCAGCACTCGCAATACCTCCAATGTGGAAAGTCCTCATGGTAAGTTGCGTGCCTGGCTCGCCAATCGATTGAGCTGCAATAATTCCAACGGCGGATCCCTGTTTCACCAGAGAATTGGTCGACGGATCAATTCCATATTCCATCGATGTCATCCCATTTTTTATCCGGCTAGACAAGGGGGACATTACCCGCACACGGGTGATGCCTGAAGCGTCCAAATTATCAGCAATTGATTCAGAGATAAGCGACCCGGAAGAAACCAAGGTTTCGCTCGGGTTGGAGGGATTGGCAACATCTTCTGCGGAGTAGCGACCAATGATACGATCACGTAGAGGAACAATCTCATTGTCTCCCTCCATGATTGCCTTCTTGACTACTCCATCTCGTCTGCCGTCATCTTGTTTGGCAATGACGCAGTCCATGGCAACATCACAAAGCTTACGGGTAAGATAACCGGCATCTGCCGTTTTTAAGGCAGTATCAGCTAAACCTTTTCTGGCACCGTGCGTAGACATGAAATATTCCAGTACGGAAAGTCCTTCACGAAAAGATGAGAGAATCGGTTGCTCGATAATTTCTCCGGATGGCTTAGCCATTAGACCACGCATACCGCATAACTGGCGAACTTGCTGGCGATTTCCACGCGCCCCTGAGTCCATCATTAAGAAAACTGGATTGATGGTATCTTTGCCAAGATTATCGTCTAAGGCAGAAAATACATTCTTAGCAATGTCATCGGTTGCCGTTGTCCAGACATCAATAATCTTATTATGCCTTTCTCCACGCGTGATGATTCCTTTGCGGAATTGATCCTCAATCTTATCAATCTCTTTGCGGGCAGATGTGATACGGTCTTTCTTTTCGTCTGGTATGATCATGTCGAAAATACCAATGGAAATCCCCGCTTTTGTGGCCATGTCAAAGCCCATTTCCTTGAGCTTATCGAGGGCAATTATTGTGCTTTCTTTCCCAGTAAGACGATAAGTCTCCAGAATTAAGTCCCCAAGGTCCCCCTTCAGGGCAGGTTTATTAAAAAATCCAAGCACATCAGGCCAAATGGTATTAAACAATACACGACCAACAGTTGTACGGACCACACTTCTGCCAGAAATTCCAAAATGTGTGTCTTTGCCTTTATCCGGATTTTGCAGATCTATCCAATCATGCAGAGCTAATGCACCATCTTGCAAGGCACTGAGTGCCTCTTCCAAAGAAGCAATTAATGGCAACCTGACATTATCCTCTGGCATCTCTTTTTTGGGGCTCATGGTAAGGAAATAAGAGCCCAGAACAATGTCTTGTGATGGAGTAAGGATCGGTTTTCCGCTAGAAGGCGAAAAGATGTTATGCGTTGCCATCATCAGCAGTTTTGCCTCCATAATGGCCTCGACAGATAAAGGTACATGCACGGCCATTTGGTCACCATCAAAATCTGCATTGTATGGAGTACAGACCAAGGGGTGAACCCGGATTGCATTCCCTTCAATCAATACCGGCTCAAAAGCTTGTATTGATAGACGGTGCAGGGTGGGGGCACGATTAAGCAAAACTGGATGGCCCTTGGTCACTTCTTCCAAAATATCCCAAACCTCTGGCGACCTGGTTTCAATCATTTTGCGGGCACCACGAACGGTATGCACAAAGCCCAATTCCTTTAACCTGCGAATAATAAATGGCTCAAACAGTATGAGTGCCATCTTTTTGGGCAACCCGCATTGATGAAGCTTTAATTCTGGACCAATAACAATTACAGACCTTCCAGAGTAATCAACACGTTTACCCAATAAATTTTGCCGAAATCGTCCTTGCTTTCCCTTGAGCATATCGCTCAGAGATTTTAGGGGGCGGTTTCCTGATCCTGTGATTGCTCGACCGTGTCTTCCGTTATCAAACAAGGCATCAACAGCTTCTTGTAGCATTCTTTTTTCATTATGAATGATGACATCAGGTGTCTTTAATTGGAGAAGGTTTTTTAACCGATTATTTCTATTAATGACCCTGCGGTATAGGTCGTTAAGATCACTAGTGGCAAAACGTCCACCCTCCAGTGGTACGAGGGGTCGTAAATCAGGAGGAATGACTGGGATAGATTCCAAAATCATCCATTCAGGAGAAGCTTCCGATTGAAGAAATCCTTTCACTACGCGCAGTCGGCTAGCTAATTTCTTCTTCATTTGCTTGGATTTGGTGTCATGGATCTGATCGTAAAGGTCATCCAGCTCATCCTGCAAATCTAGCCTGCTCAATACATCACGAACCGCTTCCGCTCCCATTTTCGCTTCAAACTCATCACCATATTCATCCATTGCCTCACGATATTCTTTGTCGGACAGAAGTTGACGGTCTTCTAGGGGAGTGTTGCCCGGATCAGTAACAAGATACTGCTCGTAATACAAAACTCGCTCTAAGCTTTTTGCGGTCATGTTCATGAGCAACCCCAAACGGCTTGGCATGCTCTTCAAAAACCAAATGTGAGAAACGGGCACGGCTAACTCAATGTGACCCATGCGTTCGCGACGAACACGGGATACAGTAACCTCAACCCCGCAACGATCACAGACCACGCCTTTATACTTAATTCTCTTGTACTTACCACAAGCACATTCGTAATCTCGGACTGGACCAAAAATCTTTTGGCAAAATAAACCGCCCGGTTCTGGCTTAAAAGTCCGATAATTAATGGTTTCTGGGTTTTTAACCTCTCCCTTCGACCATGAACGAATTATGTCAGGGTCAGCTACGGTAATGGACACGCGGTCCATGGGGCCAACATCTACTCCAAGTGCTTCATTTAATGCTTCTACGCTCATAATATTGTGCTTAAAAATGTAATGTTTTAGAATTTGGGAGATTTGAAAATTACAAGCCCTCTTCCCCTCGGACACGAACGTCCAAACAAAGGCTTTGCATCTCCTTCATTAAAACATTAAAGGATTGTGGGGTGCCCGCTTGGAGAGAATTATCACCTTTAACCAAGGATTCGTAAATTTTTGTCCTTCCAAGAACATCATCAGACTTAACCGTAAGGATTTCCTGTAAAGTGTAAGCTGCTCCATAAGCCTCAAGCGCCCAGACCTCCATCTCTCCAAATCTTTGGCCTCCATACTGGGCTTTACCACCAAGAGGTTGTTGCGTGATAAGGCTGTATGGACCTACCGCACGGGCATGAATTTTACTCGTTACCAAGTGATTTAGTTTCAGCATGTACATATACCCAACAACAATGCGCTGATAGAAGGGCTCGCCTGTACAACCGTCATAAAGAATACTCTTCCCGTTATCCGGCAACTCCGCCTCTTTGAGGTATTCCTGTATTCTGGCTTCTGGAATTCCATCAAAGATAGGAGTGGCAACCTTAAGACCTAGTTTCTTACATGCCCAACCGAGATGGGTTTCCAAAACCTGTCCAACATTCATTCGGCTAGGAACACCAAGTGGATTTAAGCATATTTCGATAGGGGTGCCATCAGGAAGGAAGGGCATATCTTCCTCTGGAACAATTTTTGCAACTACACCCTTATTACCATGGCGACCAGCCATCTTATCACCAACCCGCATCTTTTGCTTTTTCGCGATAAACACACGCACATTTTTGATCGCACCTTGATCAATCGAATCGCCATGTTCAATCGCTTCCATCTTTCGATCTTTATCATCCTCAAGATCCTGAAATTTTGATTCATAACTTTCGATAATTTCGAAAACTTTGATTCTCACAGGTGATGGCGGTATGTCGATGAAACGATGAACTGAAGCAAGTCTCCGAAGTAAGGTTTTGGTGATCTTACGATTCGCAGGGATGATAATATCCCCAGTTTCTGAATTAGTGACATTGAGCGGAATTTTTTCTCCCAATAGAATATTTGATAGAGATTCTGTGAGCTGTGCCCTGAGGTCTTCAGTTTGGTTGCGATAGTCCTCCTTAATTTGCTTCATCTGGCGACGAAAATCAGAAGGGGAAAGTTTTTCTTGTTCGGCATCTGAACGGCTGGATACTTTGATATCCATGACTATTCCCTGCGTTCCGGAAGGCACGCGAAGGGAACTGTCTTTCACATCAGCAGCTTTTTCTCCAAAAATTGCCCGTAGTAACTTTTCTTCAGGAGCAAGATCTGTCTCGCTTTTGGGAGTAATTTTTCCAACAAGAATATCGCCAGGCTTAACTTCCGCACCAATTCTAACTATACCAAGATGGTCCAAGTTTCTTAGTGCTTCCTCGCCCGCGTTCGGAATATCTCTGGTAATTTCCTCGGGTCCTAATTTGGTATCTCGGGCGGTTACTTCGAACTCTTCAATGTGAATCGATGTGTAGGTGTCATCCTTGACAATCTTTTCTGAGATTAAAATAGCATCCTCAAAATTATAGCCCTTCCAAGGCATAAATGCCACGAGGATGTTACGCCCAATTGCAAGTTCACCGTTTTCGGTACTGGCACCATCTGCAAGAGCTTGGCCGAGTTTTACTTTATCTCCTTTGCGAACGATTGGCTTCTGGTTGAAGCATGTACCGGCATTGGAACGAAGAAATTTTCTCAAATCATAGCAATAGATGCCACGTTTGTGATCGCTTCTTGGTTCTTTGAGGAAGCGGGGAGGGAGGGTACCATCATCTGAGACCACAATCCGGTTGCCATCTGCAATCGCTACCACCCCTTCCGATTCAGATATGGTAACTGTCTTAGAATCTTCGGCCACTTTGCCCTCAATCCCTGTGCCAACAAAAGGGGATTCGGTTTGCAAAAGAGGTACAGCTTGGCGTTGCATGTTTGCACCCATAAGGGCACGATTCGCATCATCATGTTCAATAAAAGGAATAAGTCCAGCTGCTACAGACACTACCTGTTTGGGGGACACATCCATGAAATTAATCTCATTAGGTTCGTATTCCTGAACTTGATCGCGGTATCGACAGGTTGGTCTGCCTTTGAGCTTCAGCGAGCTAGGGTCAATCTCACTGTTGGCCTGAGCGATGATGTATTTTTCTTCCTCAAAGGCGTTTAAATAGACCACATTTTTCGGGTTCTTATCGACCACACCATCGGTTACCCGATGGTAGGGTGATTGGAGAAAGCCAAACTGATCAATTTTGGCATAGGTAGAAAGGGTGTTGATTAATCCAATGTTTGGCCCCTCGGGGGTCTCGATCGGACAAATTCTTCCGTAGTGGGTTGGGTGTACATCCCTGACTTCAAAGCCTGCCCTTTCACGGTTAAGGCCACCAGGACCTAAGGCTGACAGCCTTCTTTTATGAGTCATTTCAGCCAACGGATTAATTTGGTCCATGAATTGACTGAGTTGACTTCTGGCAAAAAAGTCCCTAATCACCGTGGTTAAGGCTTTCGGATTGATCAACTTTCCAGGAGATAGGCTTTCTACCCCCTGATCATAGAGAGTCATACGCTCACGAACGACTCTTTCCGTACGAGCTAAACCACTTCGGCATACATTGGCCAGAAGTTCACCCACGGTACGAACACGGCGATTACCAAGGTGATCGATATCATCAATACCCATATCGAAAATTGACCCAGCATCCTCCCGAGCCATTTGTTCATCGGTCTTGCCACGCTTCAAATCCGTGAGCTTACGGGTTGCGGCAACTAAGTCTTCCACGGTTGTCACGCGGACTTCCAATGGAGTATCCAATCCCAATTTAAGGTTGAGCATATGCCTGCCTACTTTGGCCAAATCATATCGTTTGGAATCGAGAAATAAACGATTGATCAATGCCTCGGCATTCGCCTTATGGGGAGGTTCTCCAGGACGTAATTTTTTGTAAATTTCTTTTAGAGCTTCTTCTTTATTTTTCGAGGTGTCTTTTTTCAGGCAACGAATGATTGCACCATCATCCACGCTTGTGTCGATTGCTCGAAGAGATTTTTCCCCAGCTTTAACAAATGCCCGCAGATAAGTTTTAGTTAATGGCTCAAAAGCCTTAGCCAAAACTACCCCCTTGGCACGATCAAACATCGGTTCTACAAGAACATAGTTTGAAACATTTTCTTTGTTGATGAGATCCTGGATGGACAAAGTTTCGATGTTATAAAAAAGATCAATAATTTTTTGGTCAGAGTCTTTATCTTTATCTGGATCCCAATCCATCAATGCACGCAGGAATGTGGTAATAAGAAATTTTCTCCGCCTTCTTCTTCTGTCCAAATAGACATAGAGCAACTCATGTTGATCGAACTGAGCTTCAATCCAAGTTCCTCGGTCTGGAATAATGCGGAAGCCGTGAAGGGTTTTGCCGCTCGTATGAGTAGATTCTTCGAAACTGACCCCAGGAGAGCGATGGAGTTGGCTGACTACCACTCGCTCCGCACCATTAATAATAAAAGATCCTCGCTCGGTAATAATGGGCAATTCGCCCATAAAAATCTCTTCCTCGCTGTAAAAAGGCTTATTCTGACCTTCGATCTCAAGACGCAACCTGAGCTTTACCTGCAATGGGGCAGAGTAGGTGCATTTTTGATCGATACATTCAACCTCTGAAAGCTTGGACTCGCCAATAGAATAACTAACATACTCTAATCTCGACTTTTCGTCGTAACTAAGGATGGGAAAGATTTCACGAAAAACTGCTTCCAGTCCATCCTGCTGACGATGAGTGGAAGGAATATCCCTTTGAAGAAAATGATGAAATGAATCAACTTGGTTTTGGATAAGGTTGGGCGGGTCAATGACTTCCTGTAATTTTCCGAAGTTTTGTCTTTTCGTATATTCCATGGCTAGTGTGGGGAGGTAGAAGATGTAAGGGTGAGCAATATAAACGGAAAAGCCGCCGGCACTAAACCGGGCGGCTAATCCAAATAGTTTAAAGCAATAAAGGCATTACTTGATTTCTGCCTTTGCACCAGCTGCTTCAAGCTTCTTGGCTACTTCCTCAGCCTCTTCTTTCGAAACACCTTCTTTAACTGGTTTTGGTGCACTTTCTACTAATTCCTTTGCTTCCTTGAGTCCGAGTCCAGTAAGAGAGCGAACTTCTTTAATGACGGCAATTTTATTTCCGCCCAGCTCGGAGAGAATGACATCAAACTCTGTCTTCTCTTCGGCGGCTCCTCCATCACTGTCTCCATCACCTGCAGGAGCAGCGACAGCAACAGCAGCTGGTGCAGCAGCACTCACGCCCCATTTGTCTTCGAGCTCTTTTACGAGATCGGCAATTTCAATGACGGATTGACCACTAAGCCAATCGATTACTTGTTCTTTTGTTATATCTGACATAATTAGTTACCTCCTTGCCTGAATAGCATTAGTACCATTTCGGCTTTTAAGAGCAGTGCTCCTAATATCTTCTAGGTTGGTGGTTAACGGTTGATGGGTGAAATTGGACCTTTTCTAAGGGGTCCGAAATTAATTACTCTCCTTTGCTTTTGCTTGAAGTACATTCAATAGTCCTTGTGCTGGACGGTTCAAAATGGATACAACCTGTACAGCAGGTGTATTCATGAGAGATAAAAGCTGGGCTCGGATAATTTCTAAACTAGGGAGTTTTGAAAGTTGCTTTACTTCGTCAGCTGAAAGCATACGATCTCCTAGCACACCACCTTTGACGGAAACTTTTTCTGTGGTTTTAAAATACTTACCAAGGTCTTTTGCCACTCCAGAGGCATCGTCACCACCGACAATAATCGCGGTGTGCCCAGTCAAAAATTCTGATAGATCAGGAAGATTTTTTTCCTTGGCAGCCAGTCGCAGAGAGGAGTTCTTGACCACATGAAATTCTGCGCCTCTCTCCGCAAGCTTGGCCCTAAGATCGGAGGTTTGTTCCGAATTTATGCCTTTATAGTCAGTGAGAAAAAAGTAGGTCGATTTTTCCAAATGATTACTTGCTTCTCTTATCAAATATTCTTTTTCAGGTCTCATAATCAGTATCTCAAAATGAAAAGATTAATTATACTCAATTAGTAAACTGGGGCTCATTGAACTGCTGATGTGTACGCGCTTGATAAACTTTCCTTTAAAGCCATCTGGGCGGGCAGCATTTACCGCCTGAAGAGCGGCTTCCGCATTTTCGATTAACTTGGACGATTCAAAAGAACGCTTACCCACAAGGACTGACATTGCTCCGGTCTTGTCCATTTTAAATTCAACGCGACCTGATTTGACTTCATTAATCGCAGATTTTAGGTCATCGGTAACCGTGCCAGCTTTGGGGGTAGGCATCAGTCCGCGGGGCCCCAAAACCCGTGCTACAGATCTTACCTCTTTCATGGCACTTGTTGTGGAAAGGGCTACATCAAAATCAACCCATCCCTCTTTGACTTGCTTAATGAGGTCTTCAAGACCAGCAAAGTCAGCACCGGCTGCAAGAGCCTCCTCAGGCTTTTCAGTAAAAACCAACACCTTCACCTCTTTGCCACTCCCGTGAGGTAGGTTTACAGTCCCACGAACCGCTTGAGCGCTTTGTTTCGGATCAACGCCCAAAGAAATTGATACTTCCACCGATTCATCAAACTTTGCGGATTCGAAACTATTTAAAATTTCGATTGCATTGCTGATGGTGTGGGAGTCTGTGGATGGTTTTTTCTCCACGGAATTTTGATATCTTTTACTTCGAGTTTTCATGTACTTTCTAGATAACCTCAATACCCATACTCCGTGCTGTGCCCTCAATGATTCGACAGGCAGCCTCGTCACTATTGGCATTCAGGTCTTCTTTTTTGGTGTTCGCGATTTCGAGAACTTGGTCTTTCGTCACTTTTCCCACTTTATCTCGGTTCGGTATGGCAGAACCTTTGGCCAATCCGGCAGCTTTTTTGAGAAGAACGGATGCGGGGGGCGATTTAAGGATAAAACTGAAGGAACGATCTGCATAAACCGTAATAACAACGGGCAAGATTAGTCCCGCCCTGTCTTTGGTCTTGGCATTGAACTCCTTGCAGAAGCCCATAATATTAACGCCTTGTGCACCAAGTGCGGGGCCTACGGGTGGAGCAGGATTAGCCGCACCAGCAGGTAATTGTAACTTAATTTGACCAACAGCTTTTTTTGACATAATAATTATTCTTCTTCGGCCTTTTCAACTTGCCAAAATTCCAATTCTACAGGGGTAAACCTACCGAAAATTGATACCGAAACCTTAAGTGTTCCTTTGGCGGCATCTATTTCATCAATTTCTCCAGTTAGGTTTAAAAACGGACCGTCTAGAATTTTAACCACTTCGCCCACAGAGAATTTCACTTTGGGCACTTCTTTGCCGGCAGCATCTTGAACTTGTCTTAAAATCCTTCCAATCTCATGCTCGGCCAAAGGGGTTGGGTTGTCTCGACCGATAAAATTAATAACCCCGTCGGTTTCCTTGATTTTGTACCATGGATCCTTAAGCAGTGATCCATGACGATCAAACAATTTCATTTCAACAAAAACATAACCAGGATAAAATTTTCTATCCCGTTGCATTTTTTTTCCATTTTTAACCTCAGAAACTGTTTCAATCGGTACGAGCACCTCCTTCAGGCAACTGGCAAATTCTTCATCTTCTTCTTTGTACTTATTTAAGTACCGCCTCACTTTGTCTTCATGGTTAGACAAGCACTGGAGAGCATACCAATTATGTTCTGATATTGAAGTTTCGCTCATGATGGATGAAGCCAGTTAGTTCCTTAATAATTGCGTGGCATACTCAATCCAGTTGGATAGAGAAAAGTCAGCAACTGATATAAAAAGTCCAAGAATAAAAACCCCTGCCACGACGACGGCTGTTGACCCGCGAAGTTCAGGAAAATCAGGCCATGTGGCTTTGCGGAGCTCGGACATGGTTTCTTTATAAAAAGTTCTAACTTTCGTAAATGGATTCAAGGAATATGATAGGGTGTAGGTGCTTGGTGGCGGGAGAAGAGGGACTCGAACCCCCAGCCTACGGTTTTGGAGACCGGTGCTCTACCAATTGAGCTATTCTCCCAACGCAACCAAATTAGGAACGAATTCTATACGATTTCGGAAATATTTCCTGCCCCAATTGTTTTACCACCCTCGCGGATAGCAAAACGCTGGCCAGGTTCCATAGCAATCGCTTTTTGCAATTCGATGTTAACCGCCAAATTGTCTCCAGGCATAACCATTTCGACTCCTTCTGGCAGTTCAACTATTCCAGTTACGTCGGCAGTGCCGAAAAAGAATTGCGGACGATAACCTTTAAAGAAAGGTGTGTGTCTTCCGCCTTCTTCTTTATTCAATACATAAATTTGTGCTTTCGCCTTCGTATGTGGCTTGATACTTCCAGGTGCGGCGAGAACATGACCTCTTTGAATTTCATCCTTCTCAATACCGCGTACAAGAATCCCAACATTGTCACCAGCCTGACCTTGACCAAGTTCCTTACGGAACATTTCAACGCCTGTGCAGGTGGTTTTCTTGGAGTCACCAAGTCCAACAATTTCAACTTCTTCTCCAACCTTGATGACACCACGCTCGATACGCCCAGTGGCAACGGTTCCGCGTCCAGTAATGGAAAACACATCTTCAACCGACATAAGGAATGGCTTATCGGTGTCACGAACTGGCTCTTCAATTTCAGAGTCGATCGCTTCCATTAATTTCTGAATTGCCCCCAAGCCAAGATCACTTTCGTCGTTCTCTAAAGCCTTGGTGGCTGAACCGCGGATGATTTGAGCATTGTCACCGTCAAATTCATATTTACTGAGGAGATCGCGGATCTCCATGTCTACTAATTCCAATAGTTCTTCATCGTCGCCCGTCATCAGATCGCATTTATTTAAGAACACAACTAGGTTTGGGACATCAACTTGGCGGGCAAGTAATATGTGCTCACGGGTTTGGGGCATAGGCCCGGTGGTAGCATCTACCACCAAGATTGCACCATCCATTTGGGCTGCACCAGTGATCATATTCTTAACAAAATCAGCGTGACCGGGACAATCGACGTGAGCATAGTGACGGGTGTCTGACTCGTACTCAACATGAGAAACTGCGATTGTAACAATCTTGGAAGCATCGCGTACTGTACCTCCTTTTGCAATATCTGCATAAGTTTTAACCTGTGCGAGTCCTTTTCTTGCTTGTGCATGGAGGATCGCAGTAGTGAGGGTTGTTTTACCATGGTCGACGTGACCGATAGTACCGACATTGACGTGAGGTTTATTGCGTTCGAACTGTTCTTTGGCCATTGGTTTGACTAGTTTTGAATGATATGTGATGGAGCCCACGAGCGGATTTGAACCGCCGACCTCGTCCTTACCAAGGACGCGCTCTACCGACTGAGCTACATGGGCGGAAAATCATGGGGTTAAATTTGTGAGAAAAGGGATTAAAATAGATCTATTATGAAAGCTGTCAAGAAAAGACTATCTTCTACCTTTAAGCGATTGAGCTTGAAGTGAAGCCGTAGTTTGTATTAGTTAGATACCCATCAATTGTGCGGGCGTAGCTCAGTTGGTAGAGCACCACCTTGCCAAGGTGGATGTCGAGGGTTCGAATCCCTTCGCCCGCTCCACTTTACTTCAGTTGCTCAAAGACACCGGGTTTACAAGCGAGAACATTTGTGTAATCAGAGCAACCAACTTGGTGAACCTCCAAGCCCGCTCCTCGCAAAATAGGAATTAGTGGCATGATATCATATGGTTTTAATCCTGTATCAGCCATAAGCTCAGCTTTTCCGGCACATAGCATGTAGTAACCAAAACAATCACCCCAAGTTCTTGCTGTGCCACCGCTTGCAATTGCCTTTTCCCAAAATTTAGCAATAGGTGAATTTTCGATAGTCTGTTGGTCGGTTGTTAATACCAGCGATCTTTTCCACGAAAAGTGGGGTTTCGTAACAATTGGTTTTCCGTCCATCAAAGCCAAGGTACCATTTCCGGAAATCCAACTATTTGCAATCATTGGCATACGAAGAAAGCCATATTTGGGTTCGTTCTTTTCGAGAAATCCAATAAGAGTACCGAAAAGAGGAACTCCTTTGGTGAACCCAAAAGTACCATCAATTGGGTCCAATATCCATTTAAATACAGCTTCAGGGTTCCATGGTTCTCTTTCTTCCCCTAAAATACCATGTTCAGGAAATAAGGAGGAGATAGAATTCCTCAGCTCATCTTCAATCAAAAAATCGAATGGAGTAACTTCAGTTCCGTCGCTTTTATGAGAGTGAGGAAAATCTTCGCTTGGTTCACTCAATTTACCTGCTATAAATCCTGTAAATTTTACACAAAATTCAGTAAATTCTTCAAATGACAGCATTTCAATTCAAGAAAGGGAGGGTTATTGATTTTGAAGGTTCAAAAAATACAGGTATCCAGCAGGCATCTCTGATTGACTTTGTTAACTTTGCTATAGTCAACCACAGTGAATTCTTATGTTCTGATGGCCCTTTCCGTGATTGGCTAGTTGCAGACTCATCTCTGTACAAAATAGATTATTGGGTGGCACACAATGCTAATGTGGAACGAAACTTAATTAAACAACATACGCCATACAAAAGCAAAAATTCATCCAGTTTCGGCGAAATAACATGGGGGCCCTGGATTGACACGCTCGTGGTCTACAAAGCACTTTACCCAAACCTTAAAGATTACAGCCTAGAGAGACTAAGTTTTGATTTTCTGAAACTGGAAGAGATAAATAAATTGGTGACTAGGATGTGTGATCGTACAGGAAAAAAATTTCACCAATCAATGTATGATTGTGTGGTAACATTTCTGTTGCTTGAGCGCTTACATAGGAGTGTTGATTTAAGCCTCTTCTTGAGCTAATGCTTCATTGGTGGTTACAGCTTCGGAATTATCGGGGGTTTCTTCTGAGCCAGTATTCTCGTCGAGCATAACAACTTCTGATACACCGACCAAGTGATCACGCTCTGCCAAGCCAATAAGCTTGACTCCCTTAGAGCCACGGTTTGTTTCACGTATGTTGGTAACTTTACAACGAACGGCTTGCCCTTTTTGGCTAAGCATTAAAATCTCACTATCATGGGCTACGCTCAGAGCATCACATACTGCCTCAGTATTCATCGCAGTTACTCCTTGACCGCCGCGTTTTCGCGGGGATGTCTCTTCAATTACATCTCCACCTCCATTGGGAAGAAACGATGAAAATTTTGTCCTAATCCCAAGCCCATTGCGACCACAAAGTAAGAGTAACCTGGAATCATCAACCACTAGCATATTGACCACCCGGTCTGCAGATTTAAGCCTAATACCCCTGACTCCTCGGGTTGCCCTTCCTTGGTTGCGTAATTGATCGCATGAAAACCTCAAACCTTTTCCGTTTTGTGTAAGAATCAATAAATGGTCTTCAGGCTTTGCAAGCATTGCTTTTAATACCCGATCGCCTTCGTCAATGTTAATTCCAATGATTCCTCCCTTACGATGGTTTTTGTACTCCTTAACAAGACTTTTTTTGACAACACCATTTTGTGTGCATAACACAATGGAGTCATCAGACTCAAAACTGTTAATTATAAGAACCGCAGCAATTTTCTCGTCTTTCTGCATGTTTAGAAGGTTGATGATATTCCTCCCCTTAGAGGTTCTTGAAGCTTCTGGAATTTCATAGGTCTTTTCCACATAAACCCGACCGTTATTCATTATAAACATGAGCGTGTCATGAGCATTGCATGTGTGTAAAATATCAATCGGGTCCTCATCCTTAAGACCGCTTCCAATGACTCCCTTGCCGCCACGATTTTGAACCCTGAACTCTTCAACAGATGTTCGCTTAATAAAGCCGGTCTTGGTTACGGTGATCACGCATCCGTCATTGGGAATGAGATCCTCCATGCGTACTTCACCGTCAAACTCTGTAATTTCGCACCTGCGAGGGTCGGCGTAGGATTCCTTGAGTTCGTTTAGTTCATTTTTAATCAGTTCTAAAAGAACATTTTCATTATTAATAATGTTCCTGAGTTCCTCAATTATCTGCATTAATTCGGCATATTCAGCGTCTATTTTTTCACGCTCCATACCGGTGAGTTGATATAAACGAAGATCCAAAATTGCGTTTGCTTGCCTGTCACTCAAATTAAATTTCGTGCTTAATTTTTCCTTCGCCTCATTTCTGTTTGCAGAAGCACGTATAATACGCACAAATTCGTCTAAATTATCCAGTGCTATTTTATAGCCTTCTAATATATGTGCTCTATCCTCAGCTTTTCTCAACCTATACTGTGTCCGCCTAAGAGTAACATTCCGCCGGTGTTCAATATAACATTGGATCGCCTCTTTGATGTTTAATTGGCGCGGGCGTAGACGGTCAAGTGCAAGAAGAATCACTCCAAAACTACTCTCAAGTGCGGTTAGTTTGTAAAGTTTATTAATTGTTACGCGTTCAATTTCTCCAAGTTTTAGTTCAATTACAATCCGGGTGGTTTCAGTCGATTCATCTCTAAGGTCGCTCACGCCATCAAGTATTTTTTCTTTTACAAGATCCGCGATCCGCGTGACTAGCGTTGCCCGGTTAACATTATAAGGAATGTGCGTGATAACTAATTGCTGCTTACCGTTTGGTAGCTCCTCAATATCCAGGTTACCACGCATGCGCACAATTCCCCTGCCTGTTTTCATATAGGACTCAATACCTGATTTTCCTGAGATGCTCCCGCCAGATGGAAAATCAGGGCCTGGCAATATTTTCATAATATCGTCAATCTCAATGGAAGAATCATCGATTACAGCACAAACTGCTTCAATAAGTTCGCCCAAATTATGAGGCGGAATATTAGTTGCCATTCCTACAGCAATCCCAGTGGAGCCATTCATCAGCAAACTTGGTAAAGCAGAGGGGAGAACCGTTGGCTCAGTAGAGCTTTCCTTGTAGTTGGGGGCAAAGTCAACGGTATCTTCGTCAATATCGCGAAGCAACTCTTCTGACAATTTTGTCAACCTGC